>JAOAIT010000053.1 GCA_026414565.1 Verrucomicrobiia bacterium | reverse complement strand
ATGCCAGTTCTCCTTCACTCCGCCAACACCCCCTCAATCTCACTGAACACTTCGGCGTCCTCAAACAGGTTCTGCACAATCGAACCCGACGGACACGCCCCCACACACGTCCCACACCCCTTGCACAACGCTTCGTTGATGTAGGCCTTATTTTTATCAGGTAGAAGGCTGATGGCGGTGTAAGGACAAAGCGGGATGCACGATTTACAGCCGGAGCATTCGTTTTCAATGACAAAGGCGGTATTGGGTTCCATTTCAATGTGACCGCGGTCAATGAGGGAAAACGCCTCGGCCGCCGCAGCGCCGGCTTGCGCGACGGAATCGGGAATATCTTTCGGCCCTTGACAACACCCAGCCAGAAAGATGCCCTCGGTGGGTGTGCTGACGGGGGCCAGTTTGGGATGACGCTCAAGAAACCAGCCTTCGGAGCTGCAGCTCATGTTAAACAAGCGGCGCACGTCATCAGCATCGGGATGAGGTTCCAGGCCGACGGCCAGGACCACCATGTCCACAGGCACATGAAGGATGCGGCTCATCAATGTATCCTCCGCCTTGACGATCAAGCGGCCATTGGCATCCGGGGCGGGATCTGGAAAGACATCGGCCACTTTACCCCGAATCATTTGGATGCCCTCTTCGGCGATGCGATTATAAAACTCCTCCATGCTCTTACCCGGGCTGCGCATATCAATATAGAAATTGAAGATCTCGGCTTCGGTGCGCTCATGAATCAAGTGGGCGAGCTTGAGGGAGTACAAACAACAGACGCGCGAGCACCAACGGTTGGTGTTTTCATCGCGGGAGCCGACGCAATGGATGATGGCGACTTTTTTGGGTTTTTGACCGTTTTTCAGCACCACTTCACCGCCGGTGGGGCCGGAGGAATTGACCAGGCGCTCCACCTCCAAGGAGGTGTACACATTGGGGTAAACGCCATAGCCGTAGTAGGGGGTGCGATGAGGATCAAACGTTTTGAAGCCGGTGGCCACGATGATGGTGCCCACCTGGATTTCGCGCAATTCCTCCTGTTGCTTGAAGTCAATGGCTTTGCGATCTCCGCAGGCCTCGACACAGGTTTTCTTGCACTTGCCGGTTTTCACCTCGATACAAGTCTCCGGGTCAATGATGACGATGGGCGGCACGGCTTGTGCGAAGGGCAGATAAACCGGCTTGCGCTTGCCGAGGCCAAGGTTGAATTCATCCGGAAAGGTGGGCTTTTTGTAAACGCAGGCGTCCACACACTCCTGGCATCCCGTGCACAGGTCTTCGATGATGTAGCGGGGTTTGCGGCGGACGGTCACGCGATAGTTGCCCACATATCCATCCACTTTGGCTACTTCGCTATACGTCCAGAGGCGGATGTTGGGGTGTTTGTCCACCGCCGACATCTTGGGACTGAGCACGCACATGGCACAGTCCAGCGTGGGGAAGGTTTTGTCAAACATGGCCATGTGGCCGCCAATGGTGGGCTGGCGCTCCACCAGATAGACGAGTTTCCCGGCATTGGCCAGCACCAGTGCCGCATGGATGCCGGCGATGCCACCGCCCACAATGAGGACGTTGGGGTTGATGGGGGCTTTCTTGACTTCCAGCGGCTTGTGGAGCGGAACCCGGGCGATGGCGGCACGCACCTGGGCCAGGGCCTTGCGGGTGGCAGCCTCTTTGTCGGTATGCACCCACGAGTTGTGCTCGCGAATGTTGACCATTTGAAAGAAGAACGGATTGAGGCCCGCCTTGTTGATGGCCCCGCGGAAGGTGTGCTCATGGAGCAAGGGCGAACAGGCGGCGACGACGATGCGGTTGAGGCGGTTTTCGAGGATGTCCTGCTGAATGAGCTCCTGACCCGGATCGGAGCACATGTATTTATAGTCACGCGAAACAACCACGTTGGGCAGTCTGGCGGCGTATTGGGCCACCGCCTTGACATCAATGGTGCCGGCAATGTTCACCCCGCAGTGGCAGACGTAGAAGCCGATGCGGATGGGATCGCTTTTCTTGGGAATGTACATATCAGTCCTCCAGGGAATCAGCGAGTAATTCCACCACGTCGCGCACGATCATGGGCTTGTCGTGGGGCACCACCTTCAGGGCGTCCTCGAAACGGTAGATTTCGTACGGGCAGGAGACCGCAAGCACATCGGCGCCGGTGGTAATGGCTTCCTTGATGCGGCGTTCACTGAGGCGCTCCATGCCTTTTTGCTTGAAATAGGTGTCAAGCCACATGCCGCCGCCCCCGCCGCCGCAACAGATGGAATTGATGCGGTTGTGCACCATCTCGACCAACTTCACCCCGGGAATGGCCTTGAGCAAAATCCGGGCCTCATCGTAAAGGCCGGCCCGGCGCCCAAGACAACAGGCATCGTGATACGTTATGGTCAGGTTGAGGGGTTTCTTGAGCTTGGGCTTAAGTTGTTCCACATGGCGGGCCAAGAAACCGGTGGTATGCTCCACCGGCCAGTTGAAGCCATACATGGGATAACGGATGCGAAAGGCGTTAAAGGCATGCGCATCCCCCGTGATGATGCGGTTGAACTGATACTTCTTGAAAATCTCCATGTTATAGTCGGTCAGCGTTTCAAACAGTCCCGACTCCCAGGTAAGCTGCCCGCAATCACCGGCGCACTTTTCCTCGTTGCCAAGGATGGCATAGTCCACGCCCAAGGCATGCAGGAGGCGGACCATGGCGCGGCTGTTATCCTGGCCGCGGGCGTAATAGGACGTATAGCACTCCACAAACCAAAGGACGTCCACCGGCCGTTTGACTTCGGACATGATGGGCACCTTGTGCGGCGCACTGGCAATCCAGTTGGCGCGTTTGCGGGAGGATTCGCCCATGGGATTGCCGTAACGCAGCGTATTTTGCAGGCTCTTTTGCAGTTCCGCGGGCATTTCCTGCAGGTTCATCAGCGTCTGCTCCTTGACCAGGGGCAGAAGCACATCGGAGAGCCGGATGCCGCGCGGGCATTTGGCCATGCAGGCATAGCAGGCGACACACTTGAGCATGCTGTCGCTTTGAAATACTTCGTCCAGGAAGCCCCGGCGCAGCATGTTAATGATCCGGCGCGGCGGATAATCCATGTGATCCCCATAAGGGCAGGTGCCGGCACACATGCCGCACTGGATGCAAGTGAGGATGCGCCTGCCTTCCGGAGTGCTCAACAAGGTATCCAGCTTGGTATCGCGCTGGCAGACCTCGTATTCGATGGTGGAGATCATGGCTCGACTTTCCTTTCTTAAGCGGCCGTGGTGGCGGCCGGCTCCTGCACCGCTTCCCACACCAATTCAGCCAAATCTTTGACCGCCAGCCGGCCTTCGAGGCCGGTGGTTTTGAGGGCGTCACGGAACATGGCGATGTCTTTGGGACAGGCCACTACCAATGTATCCACCCCCTCCAGCGCGGCGGCCTCACGCACCCGGCTCTCGGCTGGCCGTTCCTGCACCTTTTCAGCGTCTTCCATCCAAATACGCCCCCCGCCGGCGCCGCAACAGTAGCTGCGGGCGCGGCAGCGGGGCATTTCCAGGACCTCCAATCCCAACCGGCGCAGGATGTCCCGGGGTGGCTCGTAAACACCGTTGTAACGGCCGAGGTAGCAGGGATCGTGATAAGTGACCTTCCCCTGAAGAGGCTGGCGAAGTTTCAGGCGTCCTTGAGCCAGTAATTCACTGAGCAGCTCGGTGTAATGCATGACCCGGAGGTCTGGCTCAAGGCCATACTCGTTTTTCAGGGTGTTATAGGTGTGGGGATCAGTGGTGACGATCGTTTTGAATTTGGCCTTGGCCAGGGCCTGTTTGTTTTTGTCCCGCAGGACTTCAAACAACCCTTCCTCCCCCACCCGCCGGACATCATTGCCGGCATTGCGCTCCGCTTCATAAAGGAGGCCGAAACTGAGACCGGCCGCTTCAAACAACCGGGCGGTTTTTTGGGTGATGGATTCCAGACGTGGGTCAAAGGAGGCAAAGTCTCCGACAAACCAGAGGTATTCCACCTCCTCCTTGCGGGCATCCTTGATCTTCAAACCGCCATTCTGCACCCAGCGGGCGCGCATGCGGTCGGATTTGCCGAAGGAGTTGCCGTAGCGATTCAACTTGTCGAGCATGTCCTGGATGCCCCGATCCACCGCGCCCTGGTTGACAAGGTGGCGGCGCATCTGGACGATGATGGGGACCTGTTCATTCCAAACGGCGCAACATTCCATGCAGGCCAGGCAGGTGGTGCAGGCCCAGACTTCCGCGGGTTGTATCAGGCCGCCGGCCAGCACCGGGGACGCTTCTGCCGGGCTGGCGCCGGTCGAAGCCGTGGCGATCGTGTTGCCATTGCTGCGAAGTGCGGCCTGCTCGAAATGATGTTTGAGTTTCTGAATGACATCCTGCGGGCATAGGGCATAGCCACTGTTTTGCGCCGGGCAGGCGCGATCACAGCGTCCGCACTCGGCGCAGGCAAAACCACAAAGCAGTTGTTTCCAGGTGAATTCACTCCAATGTGCCGCGCCGGTGGTGTAGTCCTCCCTGGTGCCCGGCGCATCCAAGGTCCCGACGGGTTGCAGGCGGCCAAAGAACACGTTGAGGGGGCTGACCAGGAGATGCATGTGTTTGGAAAACGGCAGGTAACACAGGAAGAAAAAGACGCCCAGCATGTGCAACCACCACATGGCCTTGGCCCAGGACGCAGCAGTGGCAGGCGAAGCCTCCGGCAGGAACTTGAGCAGCACACTGCCCAAAGGCGCCCAGGCGGAAGCATGGCCGCCCTCGGCCTGGAGACGGAATCCAGAGCCAAGCAGGGTGGTAATCATCAAGAGGGCAATTAATCCCAAGATTAAGTTGGCGTCCGCGCTCAGATGCAACCGCGGCGGCGGGAAAAACAAACGCCGGGCCAGGGCGATGGCCAAAGCCACCAAGACAACAACAGCAAAGATTTCCAAAAGGAATCCCACCAGCCGGACTTCATCGGGAAACGGTAATTTCAGAAAAGGAAAAAGTCCGCTGAGGAGGGACCAGTTGAAACAGGTGGCGTACAGGACAAATCCCCAGAAAATAAGGAAGTGGGGCCAACCAATGGCGCGCTCATTGAAAATGCGCCTTTGCAGTAGCACATTGTCCACCACCAAACGGAGGCGGCGGGGGATTTGGTCGAAGCGGTTTTCGGGTCGGGCACGCCGCAGGGCTGCAACGATGTGCCAGACGCGCCAGCCAAAAAGGCCAAAAGAAAGGACGGCCAGCAGCCAAAGCCAAACCACCCCAGGCAAGCCGAGAAAAGTGCCATGCACGGGATTTAAGTCCGGTGGCGCGAGCGTGGCGGCCGCCTGGCGGACGGCGTTATCGAGGGCGGATAAAGGCTCGGCGGCCGCCCAATGGGCTATACTAACTGAGACCATCATATCCATAACCCATTCCGTAATCCAGGCCGGGCGAACGGGCGGTGCGCCTCAGCCTTTGCGTGCTTTTACTTTTTCGGTCAGCACGGGCAACAAATCGAGGGCATCCACAGTGGCCCCAAAATGTGCGCCGTCGAAAATGGGCGCTTTGGGATCCGTATTCACGGCAACAATAAGCCGGGATCCTTGCATCCCCTCCCAATGCTCCGGCGCCCCACTAATGCCCAAGGCCAGATAGAGCCGCGGCTTGACGGTCATGCCAGACTTGCCCACCTGCCGGCTGAGCGGAAGCCAGCCCTGGTCAATGACCGGACGGGAAGCACATACCGCGCCCCCAAGAGCGGTGGCCAGCTCTTCCGCAAGGGCGACATTGTCCTGGCTCTGGATGCCGCGCCCAACGGCCACCAAAATGTCCTGCTTGGTGATGTCCACATCGCCGGTTTCCGGCTCAATGAACTGCACGAACTTGACCGGCGGAGGCGTCACCTCGACGGCTGCGGGAATAAGCTCGGGGGGGCCGGCGCGCCGGCCTGCCTCGGCCGGAAAGGCCCCCGGATACACACTGATAATGCCGCGATGGTCGGCCAGTCGGGTGTCGGCCAGCACTTTGCCACCAAAGAGTTGACTGGTTGCCATAACCGCGCCGTCTTCGACCCGCGCTGCCTTGCAAAAATTGACGAAGGGAAGTTTGGTGCGGCAAGCCAGCACAGCCCCTACGCCCAAAGAGACATTCGTACCTCCAACTAAAATCAGGGCGGCTTGCTCTTGTTGCATAAGTGCCTGCAATACTGAGGCTTGCGTGGATGCTGGGGCGAGGGTGAGGGCTGGATTTTCCACCAGCAGCACTTTATCGGCCATCCCCAACTGGCTGGCCAATGAGGTGACATTTTCCCCCGCGACAACGGCAGCGAGCGGCACTTTCAAAGCATCGGCCAACTGGCGGCCCAGCCCCAACATCTCGTAGGTGATTTCCGCAACCTGGCCCCGCAGGTGCTCAGTCCAAATGAGGATTCCCTGGCTCATGGTTTGTCCTTTCCGTTTTGGGATTACAACAAACTATTCTGCGCCAGCACTTCCACCACCTTGTCGGCCACTTCCTCCACCGAACCTTCCAACATTTGGGCACGGCCTGCCGCTTCAGGCAGGTACATGCGCTCCACCTCATAAGCTTTTGCAGCCTCGGGAGCCGCCCCCTCAACCTCCTCAATTTTGGCGGTTTTCTGGGCGGCCCGCACCTTGGCAATGGGCACGTAACGCGGCGGTTTTTCCGCGGATTGAATGCCTAGGACGCAAGGCAGGGGTAGGTTGAACTCGCCGCGCAGACCCCCGGCAAATTCTTTGGTGACAGTGACCTGTCCTCCGGCAGGTGTAACTTTGGTTACCACCCCCATAAAGGGCACGCCCAAAAGCTCGGCCAGACAGGGACCAATTTCACCCTCCAAGTCGTCATAAGCCTGGCTGCGCAACATGACCAGCGACTCAGGGGGCAACTGTCCGTTGGGCGCGAGATATTGGGCAAATACGCGTGCAGCCCCCAGACTGCCCACCTGGTTCCAATCCCCGGTCAACTTGACGGCTTGATTCACCCCTTTGGCCAAAGCCGTGAACAAAACGTCATCCACCTCCGGCGATTCCAAGGCGACGACCGTAATCTCCCCCCCATGCTTTTCCCGCAGCAACAGGGCTTCCTCGATGGCGTGATCGTCGCTATCCGCCAGCTTGGGGCGGACCGCCTCCACATCCAAGGATTTGCCGTCCGGGCCAATGACCAGTTCCTCGACGGTATCGGGAACCATTTTGATGAGGACGTAGTATTTCATAAAAGCCTGATGCTCAATGGATCTAACGTCACGCAAACACCCGGTTGACCCTGCAGACGAGTTTGCTCCGCCTCCTCAAACAAAAAGCCGCGCTTCGCCCCACAGGGAAGCCCAAGAGACACGATGCCTCTTTCGGCTTTTTTGGCTTTCATAACTCAAGTGTTACGCCACTTTCAAGGGAAGCTCTACGCATATTTTGCCAAAGATTAAACAGATTTGGTTAATAGAGCCACCTTATTAGATAAGATAGTATTATATCAGACATTATTATGATTCCTTGTAACTCTATCTTACTCTGTTTAAGCAATTTTATTAGGAGCTCCCATAGGCAGCGAACGGGAGTCTGGATGGTCCCGAGGAAATACGAAGCGCACCGCCTCCGCCAAGCACTGGCGCCAGGCTCACCAAATACGGCAGCGTTCTTGGTCACTTTTCGGACCAGGCTGCCCAATGTGTGTTAAGATTAGGAATAACCATTAAATGGTTTAAGCAATCTTCAAACTGAGGTTAACCTCTTGCTTCCCGGGCACAGGGAGAGGATAATGACTATCAACGTCTGGCAATTCGCCAATTCCGCAACGGGTTCACCCCAGAACCAAAACTCGTGTGCCCTGGCGCATGAGGCCCATTTGGAACATTCCGTTGCAAGGCTGAGGCATGATGAGTGCATTAACATTATTAATTGCGGTGCCGTGGATTGCGGGTTTGCTCCTTTGGGGCATTCGTTCCGATCGCTGGCGGCGCGCGGTGGTGCTGGGCACCGTTCTGTTTGTGTCGGTCCTCAGTGTCAATCTGGCGGTGCGTCTGTTTCACACGGGGGATGTCTTCCAGGTGGACTCGCATTGGGTCAACTGGTTGATGCTGGCGGCGGAAGGCGGGATGGCGGCCTACTTGATCCGGGTGGGGTGGAAGCATCGGCATCCGGTTGTAGTGGCCGTGGTCCTGGCCCAGACCGCGCTCATGGCGTGGTTTGAATTGAGCCACGGAGGGGAGCTGCGCGTCGGACAAAACCTGTTTGTAGATAAATTCTCCATCTTGATGGCCCTGATCAACGGCGTGGTGGGAGGATTGATCTGCCTCTACGCGCTGGGGTACATGCGGGAGTTTCACGAGCATCACCACCCGGAAATAGCCGACCGGCGACCGATGTTTTTCGGGCTGCTATTCATTTTCATGGGGGCAATGTTTGGCATTATTTTCTCCAACAACCTGTTGTGGTTCTACTTTTTCTGGGAGGTGACCACGTTGTGTTCCTATCTCTTAATCGGCTACAAACAGACCGAAGAATCGCGGCACAATGCCCTGCGGGCCCTCAATTTGAATCTGATGGGAGGATTGGCGATGGCGGCGGGGATTGTGTTGTTCCACACCCGCTCGGGCAGCATCGAACTGGCGGTGCTTTTTCAAAAGACGCCGGAGGTGGTCCTGGCGCCCGTGGCCTTGCTGGCCTTCGCCGGCCTGACCAAATCGGCGCAACTGCCGTTTTCGCGGTGGTTGCTGGGGGCCATGGTGGCGCCCACCCCGGTCAGCGCGTTGCTGCATTCCTCCACCATGGTTAAAGCGGGCCTTTATCTCATTCTTCGGCTGGCGCCCGTGTTATACGGGACCGTGCCGGGCACGGTGCTGGCATTGACGGGGGCGGTAACTTTTGTGGTGACCTCGTTTGCGGCTGTCTGCACGAGTGACGCCAAAAAGGTGCTGGCCTATTCCACGGTGGCCAACCTGGGCCTGGTGGTGCTGTGCGGCGGCATTGGCACTTATGAGGCGGTCTGGGCCGGCATTTTGATGATCGTATTTCATGCCGTGGCCAAATGCCTGCTATTCCTCTGCGTCGGGGTAATTGAGCACAAACTGCACAGTCGGGACATTGAAAAGATGGGCGGCCTTATTCTCAGCCTGCCGCGCATCTCGGTGTTTTTACAGGTTGGCATCGCCGGTATGTTTCTCGCGCCGTTTGGCATGTTGTTGAGCAAGTGGGCGGTGCTCAAGGCGGTGGTGGATTCGTATCCCCTCCTGGCCGTGTTTGTGTGTTTTGGCTCGGCCCCCACCCTGTTTTTCTGGGTCAAGTGGCTGGGCAAACTTCTCGAAGTGACCGGGCCGATCGAAAATGTAGAAAAGGGCATCGGCCGCGGCGAATGGCTGGCAATGGGCGGCCTGACGATTCTGACCGGCTTGACGTGCCTGTTCTTTCCCCTGATCTCCTCCGAACTGGTGGAGCCATATGTGATGGAGGTGTACTGGCGCACGGCGGCGATGGATCATGGCAATTTCATCATCATGACCATCATGCTGTGCATGGTGGGGCTATTTCCGCTGAGTTTTATCAATTACAAGCGGAAGGTGCACGTAATGGATGCCTATCTCAGCGGGGCTAATGTTGACCACAGCAACACCCATTTTCTGGATGCCCGCGGCGCGGTGCGGCCGATGACTCTGCGCAATTATTATTTTCAGGATTTGCTCAAGGAAGAACACCTGCTGCGGGGAGGGCTGTTCGCGGGGTTAAGTTTGCTGGTGTTCCTCCTGGGCTTTGTCTTGTTATGAGTCCCGGATGGCGTTTGGTCATTTATTTGATTGCGGCCCCCCTGGTGGGCGGGCTGTTGACTGGCTTGGATCGCAAGTTAACGGCCCGCATGCAGGCCCGCCAAGGGCCGCCAATCTGGCAGCCGTTTTTTGACGTTCTGAAATTATGGAACAAGGAAACCATTGTCGTCCGGCGCTCCCAGAACTTTTACATCTTCTTCTTCCTCATTTTGATGATTTTCACCGGCGGCCTGTTTTTTGCCGGCTCGGATTTGCTGCTGGTGGTGTTTGCGCTGACTCTGGCGGGGATCTTTCTGGTGTTGGGAGCCTACAAAGCCAGCTCGCCCTACAGCTTCCTGGGAGCGGAGCGCGAGCTGATTCAGATGATGGCCTACGAACCGATGGTGCTCATTGCGGCGGTGAGCATCTACCTGGTCACCGGCAGCTTTTATGTGCATGACATCGTCAAGCACCCGGATTTGCTCCTGGGACCGTTGCCCGGAGTGTTTCTGGGGTTCTTGTACGCGCTGGAAATCAAATTTAGGAAGTCGCCCTTCGATTTTAGCTGCTCGCATCATGCGCATCAGGAGCTGGTGCGGGGGTTGACGACGGAGTTTTCGGGCAAGGCGCTGGCGATGATCGAAGTGGCGCATTGGTATGAAACGGTGCTACTCTTAGGCTGGGTTTATTTGTTCTTTGCCTCGGTGCCGGTCCTGGGGTTGGCCGCCACCCTCGGCGTTTACGGGTTTTTGATTTTGACCGATAACACCTTTGCCCGTTTGAAGTGGCTGACGGCCGTCAAGAGCGCCTGGGCGGTGACGCTGGCCCTGGGATTTGGGAACATCCTGGTTTTGACTTTATTGCGGTATTAGCGCCCTGCGGAAACATCCGTATGCTTGGTTTTAAGAAATCTCCGTGGATCATCCACTATGATGCCTCAAGCTGCAACGGCTGCGACATCGAAACGCTGGCCTGTTTGACCCCTCTGTATGATGCCGAGCGTCTGGGCGTCATCAACACGGGCAACCCCAAACACGCGGACATCTTTCTGGTGACCGGCGCGGTGAACGAACAAAGCCGGCAGGTGATTCAGAACATTTACCATCAACTGCCCGAGCCCAAGGTGGTGGTGGCGGTGGGTGCCTGCGCGGCCAGCGGCGGCATCTTTCAGGACTGTTACAACATCGCCGGCGGGGTGGACACGGTAATCCCGGTGGATGTGTATGTCCCCGGCTGCGCGGCACGACCGGAGGCCATCATTGATGGCATTTTGAAGGCGGTGGAGGTGTTGGAGGATAAACATCGCCGGATTACCGCGATGGCCAACAGCATTGATCAGACCATCATTGTGCGCGCCACCCCGGAGGATGTGGCCGAAATATTGGCTTTGCAAAAAATTGCCTATCAGAGCGAGGCTGAAATATACGGCGATGACAGCGTGCCGGCCCTGCAGCAAAGCCTGGCCGAGTTGAAGGAGGATTTTCAACGCATGGTCTTCCTCAAAGCGGTGGTGAACGGCAAGATCATCGGCGCCGTGCGTGGATATAGCGAGGGGGATACGGCCCACATCCTGCGGTTAATCGTGCATCCCTACTTTCAGGGGCGCGGCATTGGCAGCCGGCTGGTAAAGGAAATCGAAGCGGTGTGGCCGGCCTCCGTGCGGCGTTTTGAGGCGTTCACCGGCCATCGCAGCAAACGCAACCTGACCTTGTACGGACGCCTGGGCTACCGTCCCTTCAAGGAGGTGCCCTTTAACAATGCGGTCACCTGGGTCTATATGGAAAAACCTCGTTATGAAAGCTGATCAAACCATTGTGCCCGTGCCGGCGGCGGAGCTGCCCGCGCGCGTGCTGATGTTGCGGCACGAGGGATGGCGCCTGGTTCATATCAGCGCCACGCCCGCCGGCGAGCAAATCGAAATCAATTACGGCTTTGACCGGCTGGGCAAATTCCAAACTTTGCGCGTCACGCTGCCGGCGGCGGAACCGCGCCTGCCCAGCATCAGCCGGATTTACTGGGCCGCGTTTGTGTACGAAAACGAAATGCACGATTTGTTTGATGTCCAGGTGGAGGGGATGGCCGTGGATTTTCACGGTCATTTCATCAAAACAGCCACGCCCTTTCCGTTCAAAAACACGGCCGCCTCCGGCAGTACCGGCACCGTTTCCGGGGCGGTGCCTGGTGCCAGTTTCACCGCCAAACCGGCGGCGCCCGCCCCCGCCTCCCCCTCGCAATCCTGACAGCTTATGGCTCACACCGTCATTCCTTTTGGCCCGCAACATCCGGTGCTGCCGGAGCCGATTCATCTGGATCTCGTGATTGAAGATGAGCGCGTGGTGGAAGCGGTGCCCTCGATTGGTTTCATTCACCGCGGCCTGGAGAAGCTGGTGGAAAAGAGGGACTACCAGGAATTTGTCTATGTGGCCGAGCGGGTGTGCGGGATTTGCAGTTTTATTCATGGCCAGACCTTCTGCCACGCCGTGGAGGAGCTGATGCAAATCCCGGTCCCGCCGCGGGCCCAGTACTTGCGGGTCATTTGGGGGGAAATGTCGCGGATTCACAGTCATTTGCTGTGGCTGGGGCTGACGGCCGACGCCTTTGGCTTTGAGGCCCTGTTTATGCATGCCTGGCGCGTGCGCGAGCGCCTCCTGGACTTGATCGAGGCCACCACGGGCGGCCGCGTGATTTTCGGCTCCTGCAAAATCGGGGGGGTCAGGCGGGACATTCCCCAAGACCAAATGCAGGTGATCCTTGCGGAATTGCAGGCGCTGGAATCGGACATGCGGGACATTGTGAAGGTGTTTCTGGACGATTCCTCAGTCAAGGATCGGTTGTGCGAAGTGGGCGTGCTAAGCCGGGAGGAGGCTTATGATTTGGGCTGTGTCGGCCCCATGCTCCGGGCCAGCGGTGTGGCCCAGGACACCCGCCTCCGCGGTTACGCGGCCTACGGCGAGCTGGACTTTGCGCCGATAACCCGCACCGAGGGCGATTGTTACGCACGCTGCGCCGTGCGATGTGAGGAATTATTCCAGAGCGTGGATTTAATCCGGCAGGCCGCGGCCCGGATGCCGGAAGGGGAAATCAGCGTCAAGGTCACTGGCAATCCTAAAGGCGAGTTTACGGCGCGCACCGAGCAGCCGCGCGGGGAAGTCATTTATTACATCAAGGCCAACGGCACCAAAAACCTGGAGCGTTTCCGGGTGCGCACGCCCACCTTTGCCAATTTGCCTGCGCTGCTCAAGATTTTGCAGGGATGCGAACTGGCCGATGTGCCGGTGCTGGTGCTGACCATTGATCCCTGCATCAGTTGTACCGAGCGTTGAGGTGGTTTTATGGCGTATTTTACCATGGCCAAACTGGCCCTTAAATGGGCCATCCAACCGCCGGTGACCCGGCGGTATCCGTTCACGCCCCGCCGTGCCCTGCCCAACAGCCGGGGGCAACTGGTGTTCATTAAAGACAAGTGTGTGTACTGCACGGTTTGTGCCAAGAAATGTCCCACCCGGGCGCTGACGGTGAATCGGGCGGCCAAGAAATGGGGCATCGAGCGGCTGCAATGCATCTCCTGCGGCTACTGCGTGGAGGTGTGTCCCAAGCATTGCCTGGAGCTGAATACCGATCACGGCAAACCCACCGTGACCAAGGACAAGGAAACTTACTAATACGCCACCCAGCGCAGGTTGCGGAGGGTATAACGCACACGCTGGGAGGGCGTGCTGACGCCAATTTTCACCGCATCGAGGTTTTGCGGATTCAGTTTGCCGTCCGGGTCAGGGGGTGACCAGCCCGTGCCAAAGACCGCTTCGCGAAACAAGGCCGCAGTCTCAATGGTTTCACCTGTTTTGGGCATCACAGTGACTTCAGAAACATAACTGGCGCCATTGGACTCGCGCCAAATGACGCGAAATTTGCCCTCCCCTTCGTGGACGGTTAATTCAAAGGCCAGCCCGGTCGCACCGTCGGGCGGGCGCTCTCCTGCAATCAAATCCAAGCGCGGATACACCCAGCGGTCAGTCCCACCGGGTTGGGCCTGCACGTTGATGCCATTGGGGGTGGCCGCCAAACGAAGCTCGCCGTTGCCCGAGATCTCTCCGGCCCAACGGCCAATATCCCCTGCCCCGTTCAAGGTGAGGAGCGTTATCCGGTCAAAACGGGGCGGATAAGGCATGATGTTAAAACTTAATACCGGCTGCCCCGCGGCACCAAACTGGCCCTCCAGGCGCACCGTTTCCACCATGCGGGCGGGCTTGTCTCGCAAGTCCAGGCGCAAGGGGATTTCGCGCCGCTCCATGGGGGCCAGTTCCAGTCGCAGAGGCCAGGCGCCTGACACAGCCGGCGCAAGCCATTCCCCCCCGCGCTTCAACGCCAACGATCCCCGTACAGGGCGCTCGGAGAAATTATAGGCGAATAAGGACAGCGTTTCCGGGCGCTCAGCCGAGACTTTAGCGGCAGATTTGGCCAATACGGTCTGCTCAGCACTCAGCAGCAACTGCAACACCACCGGCGAGGGCTTGCCCGGTAAAAACGGCGGCGTTTTGGGCGGCGGCTCAAAACGCCAGGGGCCCCGCTTATTCAAAGCAATAAAAAGCGGCGCAGGTGTGAGCCGATGCTCGGCGGTAACACGGCGCTGCCGCCCCAGGTGGTCCCATACCGCGTCGGCCATACAAACAAACGGGATTTCGCCACTGCGCGCCCAGGCCACCAGGATCTCCCTCTCCTGGCCGTTCGGCCGCGCTTTGAACAGGTAGGCCACCGCATTGGTGGGGCCGTTGCTTAGACGCCCCAGCGGCCTGGCCTCCGCCAGCAGGCGGCCGACGGCAGCCAGCGAGACATAGGCCGGACGAGGCGTGAGATCGGGCCGTAAAATGCCAAACTGCGTCTGCCCTTCCACGTAATGAGGCAGCAAGAAATAAAAAACCGCCGCCGGGTTTTCATGCAGGGCCGCAGCAAAGGTTTTGACCAGTCGCTCGGACTGATCCCATAGATTTTCATCGGGCAGCTCTTTGAGGGAGGGATCCCCCGCCCACTTCACCGGCATGGCACATTCCGTGACCCACAGGAGGCGCCCGCCACTGACCGCACGGTGATCCGCATACAAGGCCGGATAGCGCTCGTAAGGTTCATAGTGATGGAAATTGTAGGTATCAAAATAAGGCCAGGCGGCGTTGGCATGAAAATCCTCCAACTGGGCCGGCCGGTGGTGGGCCCAGACATTCAGGCAGGCAATGGCTTGGGGGTTGCCGGCTTTGATGCCCAGATAGGCGGCTTTTTGCAGGGAGGCCATCTCGCTGCCCGTGTGGCCGCCAAATACTTCAATATCCGCCTCATTCCACGGCTCAAAGGCGAGCACCTGCCCGCGCCACCGCCGGGCCAGCTCGCGTTGGAATCGGTAAGCATCCCGCAAATCCACTGGAAAACGCGCGCTGACCGGATTGGCCCAGGCGGGCGAATGATGATGCACCTGCAGGACACGCAAACCCGCGGCCGATTGCGCCCGGGCGCTTTGATCGTAGCGCGTCGTCGCGGCAAACTGGCCGCGCTCCGGCTCTAGTTCGCGCCAGGTCATTCGGTCGCGCACCCAGTTTACCCCGGCCAACGCACACAAACGGGCCGCCGCATCCATTTTATCCGGTGGATAAAACCAGGCCATGGCAACATCGAGAGCAATCGGCGAACGCGGGGAAACTGGAGCTTTCAGCGGCTCAATGACCGCCAGCGAGGTCCACACGCCCGGGGCCGCGTTGGTGGCGCGCAATCGGTAAAAACCCACCGGCAGACGCCCCAGCAGGGCCCGTCCTTCACGAGTAACAACCGGCACACGGGTCTCATCACGATAGCTACACAGCTCCCAACCCTGACCCCCGGCGGGCAAGGAAACCACAACTTCCTCGCCGGTTAGAAACACATTGCCCGGCGGTGGTACAACTGCGGGACCCGCCGGTGCCGCGCCTGCATCCAGGCCGCCCACGCAAAAAGCCGCCGCCATCAAAAATCCGCGCAAACAAAGGCGATACAAGGTGTGGGTGGTCATATACACGTAGTTTCTGGTTGTAGCGTCTTACGCTATGGCTGTCCACCAAATCAGGACGCAGGCACGTCAGCAGGTCACTTCTTCGAGGCTTAGGCTCCCTCGGCCCCCCTTGTCTCTCCCGACACCACCTGGTTATCGTTGCGACGGTTCCCGTGACCAGCGCAACCCGGGGGTCTTGCCGGCGGCCAGCACCTCCCAGTACTCGCCTTTTACCGCCTCATAAATACCGTGGAGACCGCGCGCGTCACGATCACGCTCCACCAATATCCAGTAATTCGGCGGTGGTGGCTTGGCGGCGCGCATGAATTTGACGCCCTCCGTGCGGATCACACGGGTGATTTCCCGATCGGTCCCATCAGGATTCACGATGCCGTAATCGCTGTTCTCATAAAGGCGGTAGCCCCCCGGATACCACCAGAAATAAACCCCATCGGCGCCGGACTCGATGAGCATACGATAAAAATCACGATAATATTGCGCGGTAAAAGCCAGTTTTCCCGGACTGGGCGACATCGTGTTCATGTCCCACACACTGTTGCCCATCTCGGCCCACACCAACGGCAGCCGCGGATTGCACAGGTGCGCGTAGGCGGCGGTGAAGTGTCCGGGCCGCACCTTCTCCCAATCGCCAATCCGGCCGTAGGCTTCCGGCTCCCACAAATCCACGGCCTCACGCAGACCATAGAAATCGTAAGGCAGCAGACCCGGCCAGTTATGCGTGGGATCGCCCGACATCTGCATACGAAAACTAACCAGGTGATGGGGGTCAATGGACTTGACCAGGCGCCGTGCCTCGGCATAACGGCCGCCCACCAGTTCGTCCAAAAAAAGGCGGTAATCGGCCGCCATTTTCCTCCAGGGGCCATCCTTGAACAAATGCTCCGGGCCGGGCACATCAAGGCTTCCCTCAATCTTGGGCGCCGGAAAGGCCCACGCGGTTTCGGCGCGGGCCAAATCGCCGTAATGGCGCTGCACCCATTGGCGCCACTCCTGCGAGTAATGGCGGCGCTGGTAGTTGTGATCGTAATGGCTCGGTTCCCAGGCCAGATCGTAGGCCCAAATAATGTCGTGCTGGGCAAGCCGGAAATATTCAATGAGCGCTTTCATTTCGTTCCATCGAAATTCCATGGGAGTACCCGGCCGCAGCGATTGGTTCACTTTCAACCCCAACTGCTCGCAGCGACGCAGGAAATCCAACAGATGCCCGCCGTCGAGGGAGCGGTAATAAATGAAGGCGCTGACACTGTTAAGGCCCATGCCGCGGATGCGCTCCAAATCCCGTTGGACCACCTCCGGATCATATCCCCCCCGCCCAATCCAATGCTCGAAATAATCATGTGGCAGCGCAATGCCGGTGGCCGGCATGTAATTGACACCATGGGCCTTCCAAGGCCGTCCCTGCCAATACAACCGGCCCTCTTTCGCCTGCACGTAAGCCGGCCGCGCAGGCGGTTGCCAGACGTGCAGCTCGTGTTGCAAACGGTCCACAACTCGCCCCTGCACCGTGAGTTCCGCCGTCAACCGGCAGCCTTCCAGCGGCCAATATGCCGGCGCCTGTCCCGCCGTCAGCGCAACCACCGCCTGGGGCGCCAGGTTGGTCTGCCAATCTTGGTCAAACCAGGTCCTGCGGCTTTTCAACGTCTCAGCTCGCAGGTTGATTTTGATCTCCACGGGGCCTCCCCAGTTGGCCACCGTTGCCCCCAGCCGGGTGGATTGATTGGTGAAAACAGTGAAAAGCTCAGCGCCGCCATCTTTGAAAAACACCCCGCGGCGCATGGCCGCTAGCACTTGAGGAAGCCAGGCGCGCATTTCTTTTTGCCGATAAAAAGAGGGGGCCTCCGGGGTGAAAACGACTCTCAGGCTGCCGGCATAAGGCCCCTGAAAAAAACTCATCCACGCCCCCAATGCACCGCGGTGCTCCCCAGTGCGCGCGTCGCGGGCCTCCAACAACGGCTGCCAGCGCCACGGCCGGCGCTGGTCATAACCTTCGCCTTGCTGGCGGGGATGCAGCGCGTACACACCCGCCGGCAAAGGCTGGGAAAGCCGCAGCGGCCCGGCCAGCCCCAAATCCGCCGGAGTCTGCACGATTACCGCGGTTTGCACGGGATAGAACAAATAATCAGGACAAAGCCCCTCCAGGTGCGGATGATTCACAAAGCCGGGCGCCGGCACCTCGCCAAAGGGATTCGGGGCCGTGCCCCAATCATCCAGCCAGAATTCGTGCTGCCGTCCCTCCAAGGTAGTGTGACTCTGAGCGATGCCCACCGTGAAACGCACGGCCTGCGCCGGATTGAAGTGTGCCTGTGGCCCCGCTCGTGAAGGCGGCGGCTGCCATGGTTTGAAAGCTTCCGGCGGCAGGGCATACTGCTGCCATTGCGTGGAAAGATTCACGGTGGCAATCCACCGCGAGCCATCGGCCTCCACCCATTCCACCGCGAGCTGTTTGGTGGCGGGCGCCCCGCGCGCGCGAAAACAAGTTAAAGTATGGCCGGCAGGAAATGGCTGGGACAAGGGGGGCGAGCTCAGGATGTCCCAGCCGGTAAAATCCTCGATACGCACGTGCAAGCCGGGGTTGCCGGCGTCCTTCGCAATCGCCCACTGCATGGGCGCTTCAGGTGTATTGCTGGCTCGGCGCCAACTGGTCAAATCGCTTTGCGAGAAATCGTTGAGAATGCGACTTGGCGGCTGGCGATTGAGGATGGCCTCATATTCGCCCCGGCCCAACCATTGGTCGCCCACCTTGAAAAGTCCCGGTTTCCAGGCCGGCACACCAAAAGCGGCCAGACGTCCGCCCCGCTTCAAGAAGGCATCCACGGCGGTCACTGCTGCGGCAGGCAGACGACGAGCCTGGGGCAAGATCAGCAACTGGCCGGCTGGGGGCAGCGTAGAGGGATTGGTCAACTGGGTCAGCCCCACCCACTGAGCTGCATAACCCGCGGCCGCTGCGTGGCCGGCCAGCTCCTGGGCCCACGATTCATCGTAGCCCATGCCCGCCTGGTAAAACACAGCGGCCCGCTCGGCGCCGTGGACAAAGCAGGCAAGGCCCAGCAACAAACCAAGGCCAACACATCGCGGTCGAGACATGGCCCCACCATCGCGACATCCGCCCACAGCGTCAAGTCTGCCGGCAGGAACGGCATGAAGGCTTCCTCGACAAGGCCAGGCCAAATCTGTTAGGACTGGGGCGATGCGAGCAAAGGTTTTACAAAACATCACCCGCATCGTGGTGAAATTGGGCACGGGCATCTTAACCAATGCCGCCCGGCAGCCGGATGCCGCCCAGATGGAGCAGTTGACCCGGCAGGTGGCTCTTTTGCGCAAATCAGGCAAAGAAGTGGTCATGGTCTCCAGCGGGGCTGTGGGCGCCGGCATGGGCGTGCTGGGATTTGCCCGGCGTCCCACGGAGCTGGCTGATTTGCAGGCCTGCGCGGCGGTGGGACAAAGCCGCCTGATGGCAGCCTACGAGTCGTTTTTCAGCCGGGAGGGGCTGGCTGTGGCACAAGTGCTGTTAACGCACGATGATTTGGAGGATCGCGAGCGCCATCTCAACGCCCGCAATACGCTGCTGGCCCTGCTGCGTCACCCCAACATCGTTCCCATCATCAACGAAAACGACGCCGTCTCGGTCACGGAGCTGAAATTTGGCGACAACGATAAGCTGTCCGCGCTGGTCGCCACACTGCTGCCAGCGGACTTGTTGGTAATTCTGACGTCGGTGGACGGCGTGATCGAGAACTTTGGCAAACCCAATGCACGCACCTTGTCCCTCATCGAAAACATTGACGCCTCGCTGGAGCGCCTGGCCGGCGGCACGGACAGCGAGACCGCCGTGGGGGGCATGAAAACCAAGATCCAGGCTGCACGCATCGTTGTGCGTTCCGGCATTCCGCTGGTGATTGCCTCGGGGCGGAAGAAAAATACCCTGCAGAACATTTTGCAAGGTTTGAATGAAGGCACGCTTTTTGTGCCCAAACCCTCCAAATTGACCGGGCGCAAGCGTTGGATTGCCTTTTTCCATCATCCCCGCGGTTCGTTGTTGGTGGACGACGGCGCCAAAAAAAGTCTGCGGGAAAATGGGCGCAGCCTCCTGCCGGCCGGCATTGCCCGCTGTGAAGGGGATTTCCACGCCGGCGAGGTGGTGCGCATTTGTGATCTGGACGGCACGGAATTTGCCCGCGGCATCAGCCGTTTTCCCGCGGATCAAATCCGCGCCCGGCAGTGCGGACGCACCGAGGTGGTACACCGCGATGACATGGTGATCCTCTAAAGCGGCCTCCTTCGCCCCAGACTTAGCATGAAGGTTCAACTGCACGGCCAGGTTCAGCAATATCGCACCGTCAGTTTTGACGTTCAACGCAATGTGGTGCGGCTGATTGACCAGCGCCTGCTTCCCCATGAATTCCGCCTGGTGGAGCTGAAGGATTACCAGGAAACTGCGCAGGCCATCAAAGACATGGTGGTGCGGGGGGCGCCGGCGATTGCCGCCACGGCGGCCTACGGTCTGGCTCAAGGGGTGCGTGCCTTTCAGGAAAACCAGGGAGTGCCGCTCGCCGACTATGTGCATCATGTGGAAAACACCCTGGCCAGGGCGCGGCCCACCGCCGTGGACCCTCAGAATGCCATCCAAACAGTTCTGCGCTTCATGAAGGCTGGCCGTTCCTTGGCCGAGCAGCAGGCGCTCGCGCTCCAGGTCGCCGAGCAGTTTGCACAAGCCAGTGTGGAGGAGTGCCTGGCCCTTGGCCGCCACGGCGCCCCCCTGATCAAGGAGGGCATGCGGATTCTCACCCATTGCAACGCCGGCTGGCTGGCCTGTGTGGATGTGGGCACCGCCACCGCGCCGCTGTATGCCGCGCACCAGGCGGGGAGGAGATTCCATGTATTCTGCGACGAAACCCGCCCCCGCTGCCAGGGGGCAAGTTTAACGGCCTGGGAATTGCATCAGGAAGGCATCTCCCATGAGGTCATTGCGGACAATGCCGCCGGCCATTTGATGCAGCGCGGCGAGATTGACCTGGTCATTGTGGGCAGCGATCGCACGTTGGGGCGCACCGGACAGGTGGCCAACAAAATTGGCACCTACACCAAGGCCGTCCTGGCGCATCGCCACAACATCCCCTTCTACGTGGCCATTCCCCTGTCCACCCTGGACTGGCGCATGAAGGATGGACTGGCCATTCCCATTGAAGAACGGGAGGAGGAGGAGGTTTTGGGGGCGTGGGGTGTGCCGCCCGGAAAACCAGCGGATCAGCGTTGTTATGTGCGCATTGCCAACCCGGGCAGCCACGCCCGCAATCCCGGATTCGATGTTACTCCCCCCGAGCTGATCACAGGCATTATTACGCCGGTGGGAATTTTCCGTCCCCAAGAGTTGTGGGAGAATCGTCACCGGCTCGGCGGCCCGGTGGAATAAGCATCCAGGCATGCAACCCTCCTCCTTCAGACGTCAGGTGCTGGTCATTGCCGCCGTCACGCTGGCCTTTTACGTGGCCGCCTTCTACGGCATCGAGTGGTGGCGGGAAAGGTTGGGACCGTGGGAAGTGACCTTTCTCAGCGCTTCCAATCGTCCCCCCGCCCTGGTCATTCACCAGAGCCGGTTGGGTATTGAAAAAGTCGAGGTGGTCTTCGAGGGGGAGACCGCGGCCCCCACCAATGTCGTGATGCGTTTTGACCAACCCCAACGCGCTGTTCCCTGGGGCACAGTGGTGCACCAGGACCCGGTCAAATTTCCGGGGGTGGTCACGCTGCAGGTGTTTGGGCATGAAGTGGAAATGATGCCCCGCGTCCTCTCCCTGAACCGCCGGGCCGTTCCATGGAGTCCGCAGGCAACCCATCGCCTGGCGCCCCAAGATAAATTACCCCCCGAGCAGCTCATCCGGAAGAAGTTCAAGCGCGAATTGGGGCTGCCGCCCGCTCACACCGCTGCTGGTTCCTGAAACACCTGCCGCAGGTATTCCAGGCTGCGGGTGGCAATCACGTCCGCCCCCTCTTCAAATTTGAAGACCTCCACTGAAACCCAGCCGTCGTAGCCCACCTCACGCAGCGCGGCGGCGATGGGGCGGAAATCCGTGTCGCCAAATCCCGGCCCCTTGAGATTCCGGTCATTGGCATGGAAATAAACAAACTCGCCTTTGGATTCCCGGATAATCTGCGGGATGGGCTTGGTTTCACCGCACATCGCCTTGACATCCAGAATGATTTTCATGGCGGGGCTGTGAAATTGATGCGCAAAACGAATGGCATCCTCCGCCCGGTTGACAAAATTCGTCTCCATGGGCGCCAGCGGCTCAAAACATACGGTCACCGCGCGATCCTCGGCCGCTTTTACCGCCGGGCGCAGGCATTCGGTGGCCCACTCCCAGGCTTGCTCAAAAGTCACACCCGGCAACAGGCTCCGCTGTTTGGGAGAACCAAGCACCACCACCTTGCCCCCCAAATCCGCGCAGAACTTGACCAGCTCCACAAAATACTGGGAGGTCTTGCGGCGCACTTCCTCCTCCGGGCTGGTGAGATACATGCCTTCCGCCCCCACCAGCACCCAATGTATGCCGGTCAGAACGAGGCCATGTTTTTGGGCCATTTCACGCACCCGTTGACGCTCCCCGGGCGAGACCTGTGTCACATAATTGCCCATGGTAAAGGGAGCAATTTCAAAGCCCTCGTAACCGGTCTTTTTCGCATGCGCCATGGCATCCTCCATGGCCCAGCCCTGGTAGATTTCGTTGCAAATGGCGAAGCGCATGGAAGCAACATGAAATGCAGCGGGCAGGGTGACAAGCGTAAAAGCGCAGACAACAGCCGGAAATTTCAACTGGCCAGCCCTGCGGGCTGAAGGCATCATGGCTCCATGCCGTTTCGTGAAATGAGCCTGAATGAAGTGGCTGACTACCTGCACCTGCAACCGCAGGACGTGGAAACCCTGGTCAAACGCCAGGAAATTCCCCACGAAAAACGCGGCGGGCGCATTATCTTCCGGCGGGCCGAAGTGGACGCCTGGGCCTCGCAACGCATCTTGGGACTGGAGGCCAAACCTTTGAAGGAATACCACGCCCGCAGCACAGCCGCCACGCGCAGACTGGTGCCCGGCGAAGAACTCATGCCGTGGCTGGTCAAGCCGGCTTACGTGGCCCCGAATTTGAAGGGAAAAACGCGTTCCTCCATTCTGCGCGAGCTTGTCAAACTGGCCGATGCCACAGGTCTGGTTTCCGATCCCGAGGAGTTGCTCAAGAGTCTGGAGGAGCGGGAAGCGCTCTGCCCCACCGGCCTGCCCGGCGGTCTGGCCGTGCCGCACCCGCGGCATCACCTCCCTTATATGTTTACCGACTCCTTTCTACTAGTCGCCCGCAGTGTGCAGGACATTCCATTTGGGGCACCCGACGGCGAGCCTACCCGTTTGTTTTTTCTTCTGGCCTGCCAGGACGAGCGACTGCACCTTCACACCCTGGCCCGCATCTGCCTGATGGCGCAAAAAACCGGCTTGGTGGCACAATTGCTGGAGGCACCGGATGCAGAAACGATGTACCAAAGTCTAGTTGCCTGCGAGAAGGAGGCCCTTCAGCTTAAAAACGATTAGGGAGGATTCTTCCCTGCCTCCCGACACAAAGAAAAACACCTTCTTCCCCAGTTGAATCAAGCCAAGATTCAACCCTCGTTTGTCCCAGGGGCTGCAACAGTTCCTCCACTTGGGAGGTGGTATAACGAAAGGAAGAAAACAGCCGCAAACGCGCCATTGCTTCAAAATGGAAAGGGATTTCCCCCACCACCAAATCCAGAGGTTGCAGGCATTGCCAGTTGGCCACAATCGCCCATACCGATGGACAGCCAGACAATATCTCAACCTGGAAATGAAGGCGTCCCGCTTCGCCGGGCACACCCAGATCTTCCAGCAAGAGGCCCAGCCATTGGCGGGTTGGCTCATTGTCATACTGCGGCAGGACCTGTTGCAGGCTGACGGCATGCCCGGGCTGGGGAATTAAATTGGCGCTCAGCAGCAACCAGGAATCAGGGGCCAGCCAGCGGGCCAGGACCTGCTGGACTTCCCTTGGCGGCAAAGTGGGCAGTAACCCGTAAAAGGTGATCACGCCCACGGCGCCGGACGGCACTTTGGGCTGCCACCAGGACCGCCAATCTTCCTCCGCGGTCAAATCGCACACGAGGGGAAAAAGTTTGCCACCTCGCGCCTGGATCAATGGCTGCACGGCCCGGGCCGCAGACAAAACCAGGGGCAGACTGATGTCCACCGGCGCATAATGAACGGTGAGGCCGCAATCCAGGCATGCCTGGACCAGCAATCTGTCCTTGAAGCCGCTGCCACACCCCAACCCGATAACCACCACCTCCCTTGCAGGTAGTTGCGCCGCAAGCCGGCCACTGGCATGCCGGTAATTGGCTGCGCCCCCCTCCTCCCGGTGGGCAGGTGAAAAAGCCTTGTGCAATTCAAGCCATTTCTGGGCCTGGCGCGGTGTTTCGTAATGCAAAGCCGCAGGGATGACCCGGTCTTTCAACGCTTGCTGCACAATCCCCTGCCGCACGCTGGGGCTTACGCTTTCGTGAATGTCGGCCGCCCAAAACATATCTAGACGGGCTGCGGCGGTTGAGAAGGCCCCCCCACGCCATTCAGCGGGGCAGTGCTTCCCGGCAAAATCCAGCGGCGCAGGTCATGGAAAATGACCGTCAACACCGGCACCAAAATCAATGAAACAAAAGTCGAGAAAATCACCCCAAACGCCAGCGAAACGGCCATGGGGATCAGGAATTTGGCCTGCAAACTTTTTTCCATGATGAGCGGGAAGAGGCCGGCAAAGGTGGTCAATGAGGTGAGCAAAATGGCCCGGAAGCGCGCCACCCCCGCCTGCCGGACTCCTTCGCTCACGCTATGCCCCTCCGCGCGATAGCGATTGATGAAATCCACCATCACCAGACTGTCATTGACCGCCACCCCTGCCAGCGCCACCAATCCGAACATGCTCAGAATGGTCAGGTCGAGCCCCATCAAAACGTGGCCATAGACCGCGCCCACAAACCCGAAAGGAATGGCCGCCATGATGATGAACGGTTGCAAGTAACTGGCCAAAGGAATGGCCAGCAACGCGTAGATCAACAATAGCGCCACAACCAGCCCACGCATCACCCCACCCAAGGTCTCGCCCTGTTCCCGTCGTTCGCCCTCAAAACTGAAGCGCACCGCCGGATGCTCGGCCAGGAGCTCGGGCAACACTCGATCCCGCAACTCACGGTTGATTTCATTGGCGTTGGCCTGACTGACGTCCACGTCCGCCGTTACGCTGATGGCGCGCTGCCGGTTGACCCGCGTAATGGTGGCAAAGCCCTGGCCGGGACGAGCCTCCGCCACTTGCGCGAAAGGCACTTCGACGCCACCAGGGGCCCGAATGCGCAATTCCTCCAGATCTCCCAACGAGCGTCGCGCCTGGGCTGGGTAACGCACCATGACCTTGACTTCATCACGTCCGCGTTGAATGCGCTGAGCCTCCTCGCCATAAAACGCCTGGCGCACCTGCCGCCCCAAATCACTCAGCGTCAACCCCAACGCCTCCGCCTCCGGTTTGATGCGCAGTTTGATTTCCTGTTTGCCGGCCCGATAGGTGTCTGAAATGTCCTTGACGCCGGTGAAGCCTGCCAGGCGTTCCTTGAATTGTTCCGCCACCTGGCGCAACTCCTCCATGTCCGGGCCGGAAAATTGCACGTTGATGGGATCGCCGGGAGTAAAGAGCGTGCCGGTAAAGGTCAGTTCCACCGCATCTGGAACAGGACCCGTCAGCTCCCGCCAGCGGTTGGCAATTTCCACGGCACTGATGGTGCGCTCCTCGGCCGGGGCCAGTTCAATCTGGATTTCGCCCAGATGGGCGCCGGTGATCTGGGCGGCAATCCGCCCCCCGCCCCGGCGCATGGCGGTCAGATAAGGCTGCTCGCCCACCGAGGCCATGATGTGCCGGAAAAGCCTGCGGGCCTCCTCGCCGCGCTCGCGCACCAGTTCCTCCTGCAACTTGAAAGCGGCGGCCTCAATTTTCCTGACGGTTTCCGCCGTCACCTCCGCCGGTGTGCCCAGGGGCATGGTGAGAAAGGCGGCCACGTTTTCCCCCTCCACACTGGGGAAGAAAACAAACTTGATGCGCCCCCCCACCACCAGCGCGGCGGTCACCACCAGCAGCATCAAGGCCGAGGCCAGCGTCAAATAACGCCAGCGCAGGCACCACTCCAGGGAGGGTTGATAAATACGCTTAATCCACCATTGGAGGGCGGCGTCCACCGCATTCTGTACCATCCGCCACAGCCCCCGCAGGCCGTGCACCTCGCCAAAATCTTTCGCGTGAATGTTCCTCAAGTGGGTAGGCAACACCAGGTAGGACTCCAACAAGGAAAAAAGCAGCACCGGAATGACAATCAGCGGAATGACCTTCATGATCTTGCCCGTATTGCCCGGCACGGTGGTCAGGGGGGCGAAGGCGGCCACGGTGGTCAGCACGCCAAAAAAAACCGGCACCATAACTTCCTGCGCCCCGCGAATGGCGCTCTGCAGCCCCTCATGCGAGCGGGACTGGTGGGTATAGATATTTTCGCCCACCACAATCGCATCATCCACCACAATGCCGAGCACCAGCACAAAGGCAAAAAGACTCAGCAAGTTGATGGTCACCCCCAGCCCGGGCAACACCCACAAAGCCCCCATGAACGAAAAGAAAATGCCAAAGGTGATCCACAAGGCCAGGCGCAGACGGATGAACAGCGCCAGCGTCACCACCACCAAAATCAAACTGGTGCGCGCGTTGCGCAAGAGCAGCTCCAGACGGCTGCGCAAATAGCGCGAATCATCCTGCCACACCGTCAGCCGTATGCCCTGCGGCATCTCCTGCTGCGCCCGCTCGACGTAAGCCTTTACCGTGTCGGCAATCTGGATGGCATCCTCCTCCCCCACGCGAAAGACCTGCACCAGCACCATCGGATCCCCGTCAAAACGGGCCGCCTGATCCGTCTCCGCAAAACCGTCCACCACCCGCGCCACCTCCCCCAGGAGCAGGCGTGTGCCGTCCGGGCGTGTGCGGAGCACCAGTTGTTCAAAATCGCGCCCGCGATAGCCCTGCCCTTTGGTGCGAAGAAGGATTTCCCCCCCGCGCGTCCGCAACGCCCCGCCCGGCACATCCAATGAGGAACGCCGCACGGCCTGCGCCACTTCGTCAAAACTCAGGCCATGCGCCCGCAACGCGGTTTCGCTTACCTCGATGCTGATCTCGTAGGGGCGGCTGTTGGCCAGCACCACCTCGGAAATGCCCGGCAGCGCCGCGATTTCATCCCGCACCCGCTCGCCCAGATGCTTGAGCGTGGCCTCGTCCGCGGCCCCCGCAATGGCCACATTGATCACCTGCTTGCGCATGGTCACCTCGCGGATGACCGGTTTCTCCGCTTCCAAGGGAAAGGTGTCTATTGCGTCCACACGCGCCTTGATGTCGTCCAGGGCTTTGCGCTGATCCGTGCCGGGCAACAACTCAATCGTGACCGCGCCCGCCCCTTCGGCTGCCGTGCTGGTGATCTTCTTGATCCCTTCCAAACCTTGGATGGCCTCTTCAATTTTAACGCATATCCCCTCCTCACATTCCTCCGGCGCAGCGCCCGGATAAACCACAGAAACCGTAATTAGATCCGAGTCAAATTCGGGGAAAATCTCCTTGCGCAGCGTCAGGGAGGTCATCAATCCGGCCACCATGACCACCAACGCCAGCAGGTTGGCCGCCACGCTGTTTCGTGCAAACCACTCGATGATCCGGTTCATGGCTGGGCGGAGGGCGTGGAGGATGCTCCCGCAAGGGCGAAGCGCACGCGCATGCCATTAACCGGCGCATCCAGCGCGGAAAGACACACCAGCTCGGCCGGATTCAAGCCGCGCACCAGGGCCTGCTCCCGGGTGGTCCGCACTACCGGCACTGCGCGAATTTCCAGCTCACCTTCACCGTCCCTGACACCGGCGCCATCCAGAGGCTGGAGCGGTTTAACCACCAACACTTGGGCTTCACCCCGCAGCGCAAAACGAGGAAGCTCGTACACGTTTTCAACCCTACGGCCCAGGATCTCGGCCTGCACAAATAATCCGGCAGGCAGAGGCGGTTTGGGGGAGGCTCCGGCCCGGCGTTGGTAGGGGTCTTCCACCCGTGCCACGGCCATCCACATCCGGGTCTGGGGATCTATCTGGCTTTCTGTGCGCACCACCCGGCCGGTCCAGGCGTGTTCGACTCCGCCAATCTGCCCGCGCAGCCGCACTTCGGGCATTTTGCCGGGGCTGGAGTAATCTTCTGGGGCCATGGGCAGTTCGACAAAAGCCAGTTGATCTACCGGAATAGGCAGGCGCACTTCCGCATAATCCACGGCCTGCAAGCGGCCCAAGGCGGTGCCCCGCACAACATATTGGCCGACGTCGGCGCTTTTGCTCAACACGCGCGCGGCAAACGGGGCCGTCACCCGTGTTTTTTCCAACTGCCATTGAGCCTCCTCCACCGCAGCCTTAGCCGCGGCCAGGGCGGCTTTTGCCTCAGCCAGTTGCGGCTCCCGCACCAGCAACGGCGGCGGCGGACCCTCGCCGTGCAACTCGCGCCATTCCTGCCGGGCCACCTGGGCTTCGGCTTCTTCGCGCACCAACCGCGCTTGGGCGGCGGTGACGTTGGCTTCGGCACGCACCAAGGCCAGCTCGTAATCCTTGGGATCCACCTGCAGGAGCACCTCGCCCTGCTCCACAAAACCACCCACCACCCAGGAGCGGGATACTGAGACAATGCGCCCCTCCACCTGCGCCGCGAGGGTTACCTCGGTGCGAGGCGTTACCACCCCCTGACTGTGAACGGACAACTGCATTTGCGTGGGCTGCACGACCAGCACGCGCACCAGGGGCGGCAGGCGTCGCGCCGGTTTCGGCTCGGGCTTTTTGCGAGTCTTGACAAGGTAGGCCGACACCCCCAAACCCGCCGTCAGCACCCCAAGGATTAAGCCAATGTGTAGTAATCTTTTCATCGTGGATTGAACCTCGGGCGGTCCTCTTTACGGTGAGAAGCCGGCTGCGACGGGGCAAGGGAAAATCCGCCGCCCAACGCCAGATGCAGATTGATGCGGTTCTCCCAAATGGCCCGCTGCACCGCCAGCCGCTGGCTCTGGCTGTTGATGACCTGCCGCTGGGCGGCCAGCACCGACAGGTAGTTCTCCAAACCGCTGACATACCGTTCCTCCGCCAGCCGCCAGGCGGCCTGGGCCTGCCGCATCTCCTCGGCCAGTTCCTGCTCGCGCGCCGCCAGTGGGGCGGCAACAGCCAGGGCCGTTTCCACTTCTGCAAAGGCCTGGAGCATGGTGCGGGCATATTCGGCCATCGCCTGCTCCGCACGCGCGCGGGCCTGGGCGGCTTCGGCGCGCAAACGTCCCCCCTCAAACAGGGGTTGCACCACATTGGCCGCCAGGGACCACACCTTGTAATCCAGATCGAGCAAATCCACCAAATCCCGCGTGCTCGTCCCCCCGGTGGTCGTCAAGGTGATGCGCGGATACAAGGCAGCTTTGGCTTGCAGCAAACGCGCATCTGCCGCCGCCAGACGGCGCTCGGCGGCGACTAAATCCGGACGCCGCTCCAACAACTCGGCAGGCAAACCGGCAGGCGGAGGAGGCGGGAGGGGCGGCAGGGCCTGTTCTACTTCAAACATCCCGCGCGGATAACGTCCCAACAAGATTTCCAATTGTCGGAGGGTGCGCTCATAAAGCGACTGACGCTCGGCCAGCGCCGCCCTGGCCGCGGCTTCATTAGCCAGGGCCAGGCGCAGGTCCGACTGGTTTGGGGCCAGGCCCTGATCATACCGGCGGCGCACCTGGGCGGTTGTCAACTGAAGATTGGTCACCGTTTGCCGGGCCAGGGCAACTTGTTGGGCAGCCTCTGTCGCCGCCAGCCATGCCCGGGCGGTTTGGGCGGCCAGCGACAGCTTGGCTGCCGCCAGCTCTGCCGCACTGGCCTGCACTTCAGCCAGGGCGGCCTGCCGCCCGGCTCGAATGCGGCCCCACAAATCCAACTCCCAACTCACACTAAAGGTGGCGCCATAGGATGTGGAGCGCGAGGTCAACACCCGGTTGCCCGCCCCGGGAATGGGCAGGCCGATGAAATTGCGTTCCTGACGGTTGGCACCAAAGTCAAAGCCGGCACGGGGCTGCATCGCCGCCCCGGCTATTCGTGCCTGGGCCACCGCCGCCTCCAACCGGGCCGCCGCCACCTTCAAATCCCAGTTGGCCAGCAATGCCTCCTCGACCACTGCCGCCAGTCCGGTGGCCCCCAAGGTTTGCCACCACACGTCGGTCACCGCAGAGCTCTCAGCCCCTCCGGCACTCCAGGCGGCGGGCACTTCCACCGGGGGGGGAGGGCGTTTGGGCGGTGCCGAAACCCGACAACCCAGCCCCAGGCACAGCAGGAGGAGCAGTGCCGGAGGCAACCCGAATGTGGCGCCGCCATGCATGGATTTATCGCAACCCTAACTGACGCAGAATCACGCTGACGGAATGGGCCTTGTTCAGGCAGTAAAAGTGAATGCCTGGGACTCCACGTGCCAGGAGCTCCTGGCACTGTTGCACGGCATATTCAATGCCCAAAGCCACTGTGGCGGCTTCGTCGGCAGCGACTTCTCGGAGGCGTTGTGCCAGAGCCGGCGGTATCTCGGCGCCGCACAGGGCGGTGAACTTCTGAATCTGTGCCGTGCTTAAGATGGGAATGATTCCCGGCACCAACGGCACTTGCAGGTCCTGTTCCTTGAAGAAGTCGCGCAGGGCCAAATAATGCCGGTTGTCAAAAAACAACTGAGTGATGGCAAAATCCGCCCCACAACGAATTTTGGCGGCCAGATGCTCCCAGTCCCGCCGCTTGCCCTCCCGACAGGCTATGTGCCCCTCGGGAAACGCCGCCACACCAATACTGAACCCCCCCATCTCGCGCAAAAGCTGCACCAGTTGATAAGCGTAACTGAACCCGCCGGGCACCGGCGCAAATTCCGGCTGCTCCGGCGGCGGGTCACCACGCAGGGCCAGAATGTTGCGCACCCCCACCGCCCGGAACTGAGCCAGGACGTGTTGAATTTGGGCGGCCGTGGCATTGACACAGGTCAGATGGGCCAAGGTGTTGGCCTTGCAGTCCTGGGCCAGCAGCCGCACCAACTGCAGCGATTTTTCCTGGGTGCTCCCCCCCGCGCCATAGGTGACCGAAAAATAATCGGGGCGCAAGGACTGCAACTCCGGCAACGTGTGCCGCACCAACTGTTGCCAGCCTGCCTCCGTCTTGGGGGGAAATAACTCAAACGAGATGACCGGCCGTCCCGCGGCACGCCCCTGCTGATATAAATCACCTATCAAATCCATGAGGGCGGAAATATGCCCCTTACCCTGCAGTATTTCAAGAACACAGCCAAAACCGCAGGAATGTGGCAAACCCGAAAACCACGGACCCCTAATTTCGGCTGGCAATTACTTCCCCCCAAGCGTAGAGTAGTTTCATAAGTTGAACCGCCGTTACGGCAGGGGGTGAAAAACATCCCCGGCCACGATCGTTCAACCGTTCTTAATTCAGCCCGCCCGCAAGCTTCCGTTCTTACCGGTGAGCCACGAGCAGGGTGTGAAAGGTCGCCTGATTAATTATGAGTACCAGCTCCGCCATGGGCCCAACCCGCATTTTTATCGCCCACCATGACGCGCAGACCGCCCGACGCGCATCCCAGGAACTGGTCGCGGCCGGCTACCGGAGCGACTGGGCCACCACCGGTCAGGGCACCATGGCCGCCTTGCGTGAGACAGGGGCCGATTTACTCTTGCTGGACCCCGAATTGACCAGCCCCGCCAGTCTCGAAGTCGTGCGGCAGATGAAATCTGACGCCAGCCGGTCTCAGGGCATACTTTTGTTGACCTTGGAGGAACAGGCCTTGAGTCCCGCGGGGCTGGAGGGCATTCACACCGGCGCCGACGGCTGCCTCGCGGGGCCGCTACGCGGCCCGTCTTTTTTGGCGCAGGTGGGTGCCTATGACCGGCTTTACCGCCAGCGCCAGGAGTGGAAGAACCAGGCGGAGATCACCGAATTGCAGCGACAACACCTCGCGCAACAATTGGAGGCAAGCCACCAGTCTGTCCAACACATGCAGGCCACCTGTCGCCAGGCGGACCTGGCGCGGCAACAAGCTCAACAGGATAAGCAACACTCGTATGAAGTGGCCCGGATGTTGGAGGGGCTGTTGGATGCCATTCCAGATGTCATCGGTGTTTTGGACACCCAACGCCGGGTGATCCGTTACAATGCCGCCGGCTACCGTCTGTTGGGAGTGACGGCAGAACAGGCCAGAGGCCGCCCCTGTTACGAGATGATTGGCCGTCACCACCCCTGTGCCTTGTGCGCCAGCGAAGAGGCGTTGGCCACCTGCCGGCCGGCCCAAATCGAGAAATTTGTGCCCGAAATGGGCTGTTGGTTGGACGTCCGCTCCTACCCCGTGCTCGACGAACACGGTCACCTGCTCTATGTGATCGAACACCTGCGCGACATTACCGCCAGGAAAAAAACCGAGCAGGCACTCCAAGAAAGCGAGGAGCGGCTGCGCCTGGCCCTGGCCTCAGCCAACGAGGGCCTGTATGACTTCAACCTCGTCACCGGCGAGGCAGTAGTCAGCCCGGAATACGCGCGCATGCTCGGCTACAAACCGGAAGAATTGAAGGAAACCAGCGCCGCATGGCGGGAGCGCTTGCACCCGGACGATCGGGAGACGGTGTATGGTGTCTATTTGGACTACGTGGCCGGACGGCGGCCTGACTACCGCGTCGAATTCCGCCAGCGCACCAAAACGGGCGAGTGGAAATGGATTTTGTCCGTGGGAAAAATCGTGCAGTTCGATGAAACTGGACGCCCCCTGCGCATGATTGGCACGCATACCGACATCACCGCCCAGCGGATGGCGGAAGCCGAGCGCGAAAAATTGCAGGGGCAACTGGCTCAAGCACAAAAAATGGAATCCATCGGCCGGCTGGCGGGCGGCGTTGCCCATGACTTCAACAACATGCTGCAAGCCATCCTGGGCAATGTGGCCATGGCTTTGGATGATCTGCCTCCGGACAGCCCGGCCCGTGAGAGCCTCAAGGAAATTGAACTGGCTGCACAGCGCTCCGCGGAATTGACCCGCCAACTCCTGGCCTTTGCCCGCAAACAAACCATTGCCCCGCATGTTCTCAACCTCAACGAGACTGTGCAGGGCATGCTCAAGATGTTGCGCCGCCTCATCGGCGAAAACATTCAATTGGACTGGCGACCCGGCGCCGACTTGTGGCCGGTCTGGATGGACCCGGCCCAGGTGGATCAAATCCTGGCCAATTTGTGTGTCAACGCCCGCGATGCCATTCGCGGGCACGGCTTGATCTCCATCGAAACCGCCAATATGACACTGGACGCAACCTACGCCGCCACCCACGCCGAGGCGGTGCCCGGCGATTACGTGATGCTGGCTGTCACGGACAACGGAGAAGGCATGGATGTCCACACCAAGGAGCACCTGTTTGAGCCGTTTTTCACCACCAAAGAACCCGGTAAAGGCACCGGTTTGGGATTGGCCACGGTTTTTGGCATTGTCAAACAAAACCGCGGTCTGATTAATGCGTACAGTGAACCCGGCCAGGGTGCGACGTTCAAGGTGTATATACCGCGCGCAACCAACCACGAGGCGCCGGGTCCGCAAAGCACCGAGGAAAAGCTCCGCCGCGGCAACGAAACCATCCTCTTGGTCGAGGATGAAGATCAGGTGCTGCACCTGGGACAGCGCATCCTGGCCCAAAATGGCTACCACGTGCTGGCCGCACGCACCCCTGCCGAGGCCCTGCGGCTGGCGAACCAGCATCAGGGACCAATTCACCTGCTGATCACCGATGTCATCATGCCCGGGATGAATGGGCGCGAGTTATTCGATAAAATCATCCCGGTCCGCCCCGGTTTGCGCTGCCTCTACATGTCCGGTTACACCGCCAACGTCATCGCGCATCACGGCATTCTGGAGCCGGGCATGCATTTTATTGAGAAGCCGTTCACGGTGAAGAGTCTGTTGAGCAAACTGGCTGATGTTTTGGACGCCGCTGCCCCCGCACCGTCTGGTTTGGAAAGTCACTGAGTTCGTCCACCACGGCCAGCGCACAAGGGCCAAGCTCCAGTTGGAGTTTGGACGAAACCGCGTGCCGGACTTCCCCCGCCTCCCGGATAAATTGTTCAGGATGACACGCGTAACGGAGGTAATTTTCCTCGTGCAAAGTGCGCACGGCCCAGGCGCCATGCGGCAGGTGTAACTGAATCTTCCGCCGGCTGGCCCGCACATTTGCCACCACGAAACGCCGCCTGCCCAGCCGGTCACGCAGGGCCAATGTAGTAATCTGGTCAGCGCCGGACGTGGAGGGCGCGGCAAACTCGTTAAAACCATCCAGGGCCGCCAGCACAAAGTAAACGGGATATACTCCCCCAGGCACGGAGTGGAATCCAAGCTCCGAAGGAGAGCCACTCCGGGTTTCCATGACGCCCCGCCATCCGGTGGTTTCATAGTAAGTGAACGCTGAGACCCCGTTCACAGACAAGGTGGCCAATGAGCCCAATGTCCATCCCGCCGCTAACAACGAACTTTGTCGTGGATCAACGTTTTCCGGCAAGCTGTCGGGGCGGGCAGCCGATGCAACCGCGGTGGTGGCCACGGCGTTGAAGCGCGGCTTGAGGGTCACCGGCGAAATGACGCACGGCTTGCCCGGCGCGAAAGCCGCCGCCTTGGCAAGCGTGTCTCCCTGCACTTCCAGCGTTTCGACCAAGGACACATCATCGAAGGCATGCACTTGGGGAGTGATGGGCCAGAATAAAAAATCGGCCTCCTGCCACGGCACCCTGCCCAGCGCCTGCTCGCGATTCAATTCACAAAAATGCGCGTTGGTGCCAGCCCCCACCGGCACGGAGTCAAGCCACCTCCCCAACAGGCGGCGCACCCTTTCCAGGGTGACCAGGGACGTGGCCGCTTCGCCTTCACGCAAGACTGCCACGCGTGCCAGGGCCACGCCAGACGCGGCCAGGGTGCGGGCCAGCGTGTCAGGGATCGCCTGCAAGTCAGAAGGCAGGTGCAGGGCCAGTTCCAAGGGCAGATTGAGCCGTCGCGCCTGACGGACCGCCCGGCGCCATAGAGCCGGCCAATGGGGCTGGCTCAGGGGCAAGTCGCAGCGCAGGTGAGCCAGTGGCAAAGCCCGCAGCCATGCCGCTTCCTGCTCGCACAGGGGCTCCTCGTGCGTAGCCATCCCCAAACCCAACAACGGCAAAGGCCGCCATTTGCTGGCGTTTCCGGGCAGGCGCAGATGGACGATGGTCCTCCTCGAGGTGGGCCGTGCAGAGGGCATGCGCCCCTTCGCGCCTTTCAAGCGCAGTTCGACCCGCTGTTGGATGCGCGTGCCTGCCTTGACCAGCACGGGAAAAGGCAAAGCCAGCGGTGTGCAGTACGTCTTGAAACTGGCATCCGTCCAGTTGCGCTGGTCTTCCATCTCGAAAAGGTCGCCTGCAAACTTCAGCTCCGCCCACAAGCCGGGCTGCACTTCATGAGCGAGGGCACACAAATCACGCAAGGGACTTTGCCCAAAGATTTGCGGCTCAATCAGGCTGGGAAATCTTCCCTCGATCACCTCCCCGCCAACGCGCACCTGGCGTGTGCGCGCGCCCGCGCACTCGCGAATGGGATGCAAGACACAAAAGCCGATACGATTTTTGCGGAAAGTGGCATGCGCCCGGCCATCCAAGGTGTAAATAATCGTCCCATCTGAATGGCCCTCGACCTGCCCGTCCCAGCGAAAATCAATTCCGCCTTCGCGATGCTCGCAATGAAATTTCAGGAGAAAATGATCCGCATACACTTCAGGTTGAAAGTCCAGGATCTGTGGCGGGATGGTGCGCCAATTTTCATCCCGCACGGCGGCATAAATCCCGCGCAGCAGCTCGCGCCGACCCAGACAAACCCGCCGCAAAAAACCGGATTCAATTTCAAACAGGAGGCGCAGCGGTCCGGCCACCAGCTCCATGGGGGGCGGAGTTTCACAAAGGGAACCTGTGCGGAAAATACGGCAATCCAGCTCAGAAGCGCAGCGTTTTTTCATGATAGCTCCGGTTCTTCCTCCCGGCGAATCCAGCGCCGGCTCCATTGGACCTGCCATTGATTGCGCAGGCTGTCCACCAACACCGCCACAAAGATGATCGCACTGGTGATCAGGGGGTAAAGGTAGGGATTGGCATTGAGCATCACCAAACCGTTTTCAATCGTCTGAATCAATATGGCCCCCAAAAGCGTGCCGGGAAACACCTTGCCGCGGCCGCCAAACAAACTGGTGCCGCCCAGCACAGCGGCGGCGATGGCCATAAATTCCTTGTTTTCACCAAACTTGGGCGACACCGCCCCCAGTTGCGCCATGGCGAGAATTGCCCCCAGGGCCGCACAGAACCCGCTGATCACGTACACCGCCGCTACAATGCGGCGCGGGTGGAGTCCCGCTTTGCGGGCCGCCTCGGCATCATGCCCGACGGCATACAATTGCCGGCCGAAAGGTGTGTGTTCCAATACACCATGCGCCAGGGCCACCACACCCGCCAGCCACCACACCGGCAGAGGCACACCCAGCCACCGCTCCGTGCCCAAACTTAAAAATGCCTCGGGCAAAGGCAGCGAGCGGGTTTCCGTAATGTTCAGGGCCAGCCCCCGGCCGATGAATTGCATGGCCAATGTGACCACAAAGGGAATGAGGCGCAGCCAGGTAATCAGGGCAGCATTCACGGCGCCCAGCAGCAATCCCGTCGCCACCATCACCGCCACTGCGGGCACAATGGAGCCGGAGCTCATGGCATACTTGCCGGCCAGCGCGGCGGCTACAAACATAATCGCTCCCACCGACAAATCCACGCCGGCAGCCACCAAAACAAAAGTCATGCCCACCGCCACCATGGCCGTAGGCGCCGCCTGAACCAAAATGTTGGTGATATTGGCCAGGGACAGAAAGTTGGGCGACTTGAGCCCAAACCCCGCCAGCATGAGGGCAAACAAAAGCAGCGGGGCGGCATTGAGCGCCCGCATCAGCCATTTGGAAGCGGCGTTTTTCATGCGTGGCCGGCCTTTCGCCCTCCCAGCGCGGCGGCCAGGATGCGCTCACGTTGAAAGGCGTGGCGCGGCAGCTCAGCCTGAATCTCGCCGCGGGCCATCACCAACAGACGGTCACACATCCCCAGCAGTTCCTCCATCTCCGAGCTGATCATGAGGACTCCCGTCCCCTGCTCCGCCAGCCGGGCGATGAGCTGGTAAATCTCATATTTCGCCCCCACATCAATACCGCGGGTGGGTTCATCCAGAATCAAAATTTCCGGGCGGCTCAACAGCCATTTGGCAAGGACGACTTTTTGTTGATTCCCCCCGCTGAGCTGGCCCACCGGCAGGGACAACGGCGGGGGAGCGGGCAGCCGCACCGCCGCGCATAATTCCTGCACCGCTCGTTGCAGTTCGGCCCGGTTGATCCATCCCCGGCGGGCATGCCGGGACAACGCTACCAGCGCCACGTTGTCGGCCACAGTGGCCTCCAGGCAGAGGCCCTCCTCGCGGCGGTTTTCGGTGACAAACGCCAGCCTTTGCCGCAGGCATTGGCGGGGGCTGGGGCGCTGCAGCGGATGCCCCCGCACCAAAATTTCCCCTGATTGATAAGAATCCAAACCAAACAAAATGCGTGCCAGCTCGGTGCGGCCGGCGCCCATCAAGCCGGCCACCCCCAACACTTCCCCCGCATGCAGCCGAAAACTGATGTCATGCACGACCCCTGGCTGGCTCAGATGACGTGCTTCCAACAGAGGCAGTTCTTCCGGGCGCGGCACGAAGGCGGGCCGCTCCGGGTAAAGCTGATTAAGTTGACGGCCCACCATCAAGTGGATCAATCGTTGCTGGTCAAACTGCTCGCGCGGGCCCCCGCCCACCACCTCCCCATCGCGCAGTACCACCACGGCATCACACAGGCGCAAAACATCCTCCAAGGCATGGGAGATGAAAATCATGGAAAGCCCACGCGCTCGCAGGCGCCCCATGAGGGCAAACAGGTTTTCCGCCTCGCGCGCCCCCAGGGAGGTGGTGGGTTCATCCCAGATGATCAACCGGGCCTCCTGCCCCAGGGCACGGGCCACCTCCACCAGTTGCCGTTCCCCCATCGTCAGCCGCTCCACCGGCGTCTCCGGCGGAAGGTCCAATCCCACTTCCTGCAGCAGGGCCAAGGCGCGCTTCCGCAACACTTGCCGGTGAATGAGCGGCAGTCCGCCCCGCCGGGGAAAGGCGGTCAGGAACAAGTTTTCGCCCACCGTCAAATTGGGGAAGAGGTTTAATTCCTGGTGGATAAAAGCAATCCCGCGCCGTTCCGCATCGCGGGCATCACGCGGCGCGTAAGGTTCTCCCGCCCACCACATCCGGCCGCTGTCGGGCCGGAGGTTGCCCCCCAAGATGTTCATCAGGGTGGACTTGCCTGCGCCATTCTCACCCACCAACCCCACGGTTTGCCCCGGCGGCACGGAGAAGCTCACCTCGCGCAACACCCGCGCGGCGCCAAAACTTTTGCTGATGGACTCGCAGACAATCATGCAGCGATTCGCCGGCGCACGGCATCGGCGGCGGCGGCGGCCAGGATGACCGCCCCCTTGATGAACATGATGTTGTAATGCGACAACCCCAGCAGGTTGAGCCCGTTGTCCAGCAGCTTGAAAAACAGCACCCCGTAAAAGGTCCAGAGTACGCTGCCGCGGCCACCAAACAAACTGGTGCCTCCCAAAACCGTGGCGCCTACGATGTCCAGCAAGAGACGCTGTCCCAGCACCGGCGAGCCGCTTTCTGCCTGGCCGGTGTAAAGGATGGAAGCCACTCCGGCCAGCAGGCCGCTCAGGACATACGCACTCACCACCACCCCGCCCACCGGCACGCCGGAAACACGGGCCGCGCGCGGATTTTGCCCGCAGGCAAAAAGCCACCTGCCCCATACGGTTTGACGCAAAGCCAGGTGCATGGCGAGCGCCAGCGGCGCCACCACCAGCAATGCCAGCCAGGCCTGGCCACCTATGGCATTAAATGCGGGGGGCAAAGAACCAATGTTGCGGGAATTGGTCAGCCAAATGGCCAGCCCGCTGAAAAAAATCATGCCGGTAAGCGTGACAATGAACGCCGGCATCCGCAGCAACACCACGGCTGCGCCATGGAGCAGACCAACCAACGCACCCAACGCCACCATGCCCGCCAAGGCCACCGGCAGAGCCAGAGGATGCCCCGCCAGCCAGCCTTGATCGCCGCTCATGATGGCCGCCCCCAAAACACTGGTGAGCGCCATGGTGGATGTCACCGACAGATCAATGCCCCCGGTGATCATCACCGCCGTCTGGCCCATGGCCACCACGTAGAGCGGCAGCAAGGTAAGGGCCAGGTTGGCCAAGTTCTCCGCGCTTGTGATGCCCGGCGTGAAGGGAACAAGAGCGGCAAAACAGGCCAGCGCCAATCCCAGCACCAAGTGCTCAGAGTTCGCCCACCGCTTCCACCAGGTCATAACCCTCAACGCTTAACGTTGGCGCCCCACATGCGCGGGGCCTTCTCCTTAAGGTTGCCCTGATGAATCACAAACCCCGGGTCCTTGAGAATCTCGGGCACTACCTTGCCGGCCCGCAAATCTTCAATGGCCTGAAGCGAAGCGTTGACCTCGAAGTACACGTCCTGCACCCCCGTGGCGTCCATGTAACCCTCTGCCAGCATCTGGTACGCCGTCGCGTCGCCATCGAAGCCGCCCAGAATCACGTGGCCCGGTTCGCCGATTTTTTTGTAGCGTCCCGTGGCCTTCAACGCGGACACAATGCTGGGCAGCAAAAAATCCGACGAGGTGAAGATGAAGGAAATGTCCGGATTGGCTTGAAACGCGTTGACCACGCCCGCCTGTGCCTTTTCCTGATTCCATTCGGTGGGCACGCGGGCCACCACCTCGATGACCTCCGGGGCCTCTTTGACCGCCTCATCGAAGCCATCCCGGCGCCCAATGGCGTTGATGTCGCCCAAATCCCCAATCAGAACCATGGCCTTGTGTTTGCGTCCGGTTTTGCGGGCCTCGCCGATCATGTAGCGCACGGTCTCGCGGGTGAGCGCAAAATTGTCGGCCACCACCGCCACCGATCGGGCATCGCTCTTCTCCGGAGGACGGTTAAACAACACAATAGGTATGTTCGCGGCGTTGGCCGCTTTGATGATGGGCAAACAGGCCTTGGCATCCTTGGGCACCATGACGATGCCATCCACCTTGCGAGTGATGAAATTGCGGACCTGCTCGATTTGCCGGTTGGCATCGCCGTCCGCAATCGCCTGAATCATTTTATAATTGCGCCGCCCGCACTCCGCCTTGAACGCCTCCAAAGCCGCCACCCAGAACTCCGTTTGCAGGGTCTCAAAAGAAACGCCGATGGTCAGTGATGGCTTGCCGGCGGTAGTTGGCGGATCAGACTTTTGGCAGCCGCCGGTAAGCAAGAACAGCCCGGCCAGGGCAGCCCCAGTCCAACGCGAAATGTTACGCCAAGGTTTTGTGACTGTATCCACCAGGGTTGTCCAACTCGTGCTTTGGCGATTCATGGCATTATGGTGATTTGTGCCCGGTATCATGCCGGACTTCCGTTTCAGAGGTCAATCCATTGCCGCGCATGGCGCACACTTTGCTCCGCCCATTCCTGCTCCAACGCCCAGGGGTCAGTGTTGGTATCCGGCACGCATGTCCACAATTCTATGATGGCGTTGACATCCCGCCCCGACCGGCGCAGCACCTCAAGAACCCACGGCACCTGCAGCCGTCCCCGCCCCAGGGGACATCCCTGCACCACAAAACCCAGTTGATTGGGAACGCGGGCGATGGTGAAGTCCTTTAAGTGGAGATTCAGCGTGTAAGGGGCGAGTGCGGGCACCACCACTTCCGGACCCTCCAAAGACCCAAAGGAATTGACCGTGTCCAGGCAGATGCCCACCCACGCGGGGTCTGTTTGTTCAATGATCCGCACCAGGGTGCGGCTGGTGAAACGGTCATGGTTTTCCAGCGCCAGTTTGACTCCTGCCTCCCTGAATTCCGGCAACACCGCCCGTAACCGCTCAACACACTCCTCAGGCGACGGTTCAAAACCGGCGGCGTCCACCACCAGCCGCACAAAAGATGCGCCGAATCTTTGCGCCAACCGCAGGTGACGCAGCAACTCAGCCGTGTCCTGAAGACCGCGCGTGCCCAGCTCCACCTGCAAGCCGGTTTGTTGCAACGCCTGTTCAAATTGCCCCAATTCCTCGTCGGACAACCGGGTGAGCGGCAGGTTGTCACAGTATTGCACTACTCGCACGCCCAATTGGCGGGCACGTTCCAGCAATTCAAAGATGGTCAACCGCCGCACTCCGGGTCTCCAACCCAGACCGGCAGAATAAGGATAGGTGTAGCTGCCGATGCCCAATTTCATGACGCCTACCGCGTTTAGTCTTGCGGCTTAAACTGTCCCTCCACGATGGCGCGCACCTGGGCGCGCACATCCTCCGGTTCAAATACCTTCTTCCAATCCGGTTGAAAAATCCGCTGCTGGCCATACTCGGCGATAAGCTTGGCGCCGTCAGAAAACGGAAAATCCACCCGGTTGAAGGCAATGCCCAACGGCACCTTGATGTGGCCGTAGAGAAAATCCTCGGCCGCGGGGCGCGGCACCCCGCGGCGCACAACTTCCTCCAAGGCCTCCCGCAGAGCCATGATCAGCGCAATGCCCACGGTCTCCGCCATGGCGGGTTCCAACAAGGCCATCTGTTCCACCGTGATGCGATGCGCCCGGGTGACCGGCGCAAAAAAATCCCGCGCCATTTGTTCGCCCAGCGCGTAATGCGCCTCCGGCCCACGCATCAAAGCGCAAACAATGGGCATGCGCGCTTTGACGCCGCCGAAAAAATCAGCGCGCGCCTCGGGATCTTCCTCATATTCAAACACACTGGGATGACAGGGGTGGGTAACAAAAATGCTGATGTCCTCGCGGGCGGGCAGCTCGCCGGCATGGGCGGCGGCGGGATCCAGGGTGATGAGCATCGCCCCGCTCTTCATCAACGGGGCCGCTTGATGGGAGACCTTGCCAAGCAGCTTGTCCGGCACGGCAAGGATGACCGCATCGGCGCCGGGCACGGCCTGCTCCATGGGGGTGGGGGTCACCCCCCGCGTGGCCAGTTGGGCCACCCCGCGCTCACTGCACTCGACATAGCGCAGCGTATAGCCGGGATGATCTTTCAGGTGGTCCGTGATGCGGCAGCCCATTTTACCGCCCGCCCCTATAAGAGTGATGGTGATCATGTGTTGTTTCACTTCTATGTTACTTCAACCGCCAACCGGCAGGCTGATCACCCGCCCGGTGCGCGCTGACTCATACGCCGCAAAAACCAGGCGCAAGGTCTTTAGATTATCCTCCCCAGTGGTTTCCGCCGGTCCTGCGCCACGCAATGCCTGCAGCAGGTTGGCGTTGCAGGCCACGCCTGCCGTTTGGGCCACGGCATAACGCGCATCCGCCCAGCGGTAAAAGGGCGGTGGGTGCCGTTGCGCCAAGGTGCCGTTGGCAGTGGTGACCCGAACCCAGTAATCCGGCCCCAATTCCACCGAGCCTTGACTGCCCTCGACGAAGACGTATGTCTCGGGGAAACGCTCGTGCTCCAACCGGCTGGCATAGCTCATCTCACAAACCACGGTGGCGCCCGAGGCCATCTCCATCATCACCGTGGCCACGTCCTCGCCACGAATGTCGGCCCGAACTCGCGTGGTCCGGCAATACAAGTGTTTCGCCTCGCCCAGCAGCATGCGGGTGGTATCGAGGATATGGGTGCCAATATCCATGAGGATGAATTGCTCCACCTCCTTGAGAAAGGGCTGGTTGTCAAACACGGGAAAGCTGTTGCAGTAAGTCACCCGCGCCCGAAAAATGCGGCCCACCACGCCACTATCCAGCACTTTTTTCAAAGCCCGCAGCGGCGTCTGCCAGCGCCAGTTCTCGTGCACAAAAAAGGGCACGCCCGCGGCCGCGCACGCCCGCACCATGGCCTCCGCGTCCGCCATGGTGGGAGCCATGGGCTTTTGACAAATGACCGGCCGCCGGTAACGCGCCGCCAGTTCCACCAGCGCCCGATGCGTGGAAACATCGGTGATGATGTCCACAAAGTCCACTTCCTCGTGACGGAGCAAAGATTCGACGTCTCCATAAACCGCAGGAATCCCGAACTCCCGGGCCAGAGCCTCAGCTTTGGCCACCGTACGATTGTAGAGCGCCACGCATTTGACTCCGGGCAGCTCATACCACGCGGCCAACTGATACCGCGCCCAAAAACCCGTGCCCATGACGGCAAAACGCATTTCAGACATAATCCCTAAAAACCACCCCCTCCGGCGGCTCGTCACCCGTCCTGGCCGCCGGGGCATGCATGTTCATCGCGAAGGCGAGGCTGATTGCGCGGCACAATATATATTACCACCCCAGTTGCCAAGCTTTATTGGCAAGAAGCTCAACCTTTGCAATGTGAATTAGGACAGGCTGGTAAATCGCGCCTCCGTTGTGGTGAAGCTGGACTTGGTTCCCTGAGAACCTTACCCTCCTTTCATGGTTCGGATTTTGCTGCCATTCGTTGCCTTCCTGTTCATGGTTACCAACCCTATCCCCGCTGCCGTGCCGCCGCCGGTGGACCTTGGACGAGGCGCTTGGGCACGCTTGCAGCACCTGGAGGATGCACGTTGGTTGATGGTCGTTACGCGCTTTTCTTCCAACGAGCCCAGCCGCCTGGAACTGCTGCTGAGCGAGGATGACTGCCGCCAGTGGAAGTCCCTGACTGAACTGCGCGAGCCAGGACGCAAGTTTGACAATGGCCATTTGTTGCGGCTCGAGCACGGAACCCTTCTCTTGACCGGCCGCTCCCTGGTGGACGGCCAATCGTATCATCTGCCCGTGTACGCCAGCACCAACAAAGGCCGCCTTTGGCGTAAAATTAGCAACATTGATTCCATTGATGGTGCAACGGCCGCTCAAAAAAGGGGCCTGTGGGAACCGTTTTTACTACAACTCCCGGACGGGCGCGTGAGCGTGATCTATTCCTCGGAAAAACACGCCGGCTACAGCCAGGTTCTTGCCCAGAAAACCTCCGCCGATGGAGGCCACACTTGGGGCGAGGAAAAAGTCATTGTGGAAGAACCAGGCGGAGGCAAGCTTCGTCCCGGCATGGGAGTGGTGACGCGGCTACGCGATGGACGATTTTTTCTGGTCTATGAAGTGGTCGGCATGCGGCGGGGTTTGGTGCACTATAAAATCTCGACCGACGGCGAGCACTGGCCGGCGGGCCTGGGCACTCCCATTGAAGGCCACGAAGCCGCGCCTTACGTGATAACTTTGCGCGATGGCCGTCTGCTGTTGACCTCCTGTCAGAACACTTTGGCCCTCAGTGACGATGACGGCCGGAGCTGGAGGCCGCTCCCACATGACGCCTGGCCCGTTACTTTCCGATATACATGGCCGGCGTTGTACGAGGTGACGCCAGGCATGGTGGTGGCCGCCCGTTCCGAGGGGTCGGTACGGCTGCGATGGTTCTCCCTTTCCGGGAGGTAATTCAGCGTGACATTGGAGGCTGCAGCCGTTCAGCCCCACCGGATTCCACACTCGACACTATTGACGGGGAAACGATAATGCCCGCCGCATGGCAGACGCAATAACAGCCACGCCGGGCCTCTCTAAACGGGCCATATTTTTACGCAGATTGGGCAGCTCTGTGGTGTTGTGGAGCACCATCATTGCCGCGTTGTTTTCAGGCCTACCCTGGCTTTCGGACGCGGTGGTTTTGCTGTTGCTTTCATTGCTGGCCGTTACCGGCCAGTTGGAGTTTTTTGGCATGGCCGAACGCCGCTCACTGGCCTGCTTTCGCGGCTGGGGCATTGTGGGCGGTCTTTTACTGATTGGCGGGACTTTTATTTTTTTTCAGGCCGAGAAATATCTGCCATTTCGTCACCCCCCCAGCGAGGTGAACGATTTTGAGGTGGGATTCCTGATCCTTTTTGTTCTCGGCCTGTGCTTGCGGCAGCTCACCGCCAGAGACAATCCCCATGGACTTACCGCCATCGCCATCACCTTGCTGAGTTTGATGTATGTGCCCTGGTTGTTGAACTTCATCCAAAAAATCATTTTCTTCCCCGCGGTGGATGGCCGCTACTATGTGCTGTATTTCATCGTGGTGACCAAGTTCAGCGATATTGGCGCCTACAGCGTCGGCTCCCTGATGGGCCGGCACAAGATGATCCCCCGCATCAGTCCCGGCAAAACGTGGGAAGGACTGGCTGGAGCCTTGCTCTTCAGTCTGCTGGCCAGCCTGGGGTGGGTGCTGGCGGCCCCCCAGACGCTGGCGGGCATGACGGTGGCCCATGCCCTGGCCCTGGGACTGCTGCTGGGAGCGGCGGCCGTGGTGGGGGATTTGATCGAATCCCTGTTTAAGCGCGAAGCAGGCTTGAAAGACTCCGGCCGATTGTTTCCCGGAATTGGCGGGATTTTGGATTTACTGGATAGTTTGCTGTTTAATGCGCCGCTGATGTATATCTATCTGCGTTACGTGATGCGATTAGGGGAAGTGTAGGTGGTAATTCACATGAAACGGGTGGTCTTACTGGGAAGCACGGGCAGCATTGGCACCAGCACCTTGAAGGTGGCGGACGATTTGCCGGAGCACTTGCGCATTGTCGCGCTGGCCGCCGGCAACAATATTCAATTGCTGGCCGAGCAGGCCCGCCGTTACCAGCCATTGGCAGTTTCAGTGGCGGACCCCGCCAAGGCCGCCTCGCTGCGTGCCACCCTTCCCATGCCGGTGCACGCGGGGGTGGAAGGGCTGGTCAAACTGGCCACGCTGCCCGAGGCCGACATTGTGCTCATCGCCATCGTCGGCACCGCCGGCTTGCAGCCGGCCCTGGCCGCCATCCGGGCAGGCAAGGATATTGCCATTGCCTCCAAGGAAATTCTGGTCATGGCAGGCGAAACTGTCATGGCCGAGGCGCGCCGGCACGGCGTGCGAGTGCTGGCGGTGGACAGTGAACACTCGGCCATTTTTCAATGTTTGGACGGCAAGCCACCGGAATCCGTGCGCCGCCTGTGGTTGACAGCTTCCGGCGGGCCTTTCCGTAATACACCCGCCAGTGAATTTCCAGCCATCACCGTCGAGCGCGCCCTGCAACATCCCTCCTGGGTCATGGGCCGCAAAATCACCATTGATTCCGCCACCTTGTTCAATAAAGGTCTGGAAATGATTGAGGCCCGCTGGCTCTTCGACATCCCCATGGAGCGCGTCGGCGTGTTGGTGCATCCGCAGAGCGTCATTCATTCGATGGTGGAATTTGTGGATGGGTCCATTCTCGCCCAGCTTTCCACCCCCGACATGTGCCTGCCCATCCAGTATGCCCTCACCTATCCCGTGCGTCTTCCCAGTCAGCGCGTGCAAACCGATTTCCCGAAAATTGGCACCCTGACCTTTGAGGAGCCGGATTTGGACCGCTTCCCCGCCCTGCGCCTGGCCCGCCAGGCCGGCGAAATTGGCGGCACCCTCCCGGCCGTCCTCAATGCCGCCAATGAAGTCGCCGTAAGCGCCTTTTGCGAGCGGCGCATCAATTTTCCGCAAATCACCGAAACGGTGGCCCGCACCATGGAGGCGCACACGGTGTGTGCCCACCCTGATCTGGATACCATCCTCGCCGCGGATGCCTGGGCCCGGGCCACGGCGGACGAAGTGGCCCGCCGTCTGCAAGACAAAGCGCCCTGAAGCCGCTCAGACTTTGCGTTCCCAGGCCGGATGCTCCGGCAGGCAGCGATCAAATTCGGCAATTAATTTTTGTTCGTACTCCCCCGCGTAGGTGCCATTAAAGAAGCGATCCAACGCCTCCTCGTAAAAACGCTTCCACGACGCCTCCTCATTGCCGGGATTGATGGGATAAAATAACGCGCCGTTGGCCTTGGCCGCCTTGAAATCACCGGGGGCGTCTCCAATCATCAACATTTTTTCCGGCGGGTACTTCCCGCCCGCGGCATATTTGATGTGCTCGGTCTTGGTGCCCATTTCCTGTCCGCAAATCACGCGCACATATTGGGCGATATGGTGCTCCTGCCATTCCCGCACGAGGGCCTCGGTGGGCGTTTGGGAGACGACTATGACATCCGCCTTTTCCACCATGCGCAACAAGCTCTCGCGGAACAGCGGAAACGGCGGCACGCCATAAACCATTTCTTCGATGAACTTGTTGACCGCCACCGACCACTCGTAAACCTGTTTCAGGGCAACGTTGCCGCCCTCCACCTCTTTTTTCAGGGTGGCATTGCCCAGCTTGGTCTCCCGCGCTATCCACTCGTCCAGCGCCTGGGTATCAGGAATCTTGACTCCCCGCGCCTGCACCTCCGGACGCTCCCGCAGCAATTTGAGCGCACGGGACAATGCCGGGAAGCGGTTTACCCCGCGAGTTTTGGAATACAGGTTCACAAAATCCCAGGTCTCACGCGCGTACTTGCTCACCGGCTGCAGGTTGAAGTGTTTGACAAACATCGGGGTGAAACATTCCTTGTGCTTCACTTCCATCGTGTCAAACACACAGCCATCTGAATCAATCCCGATGAAGTAGGCTTTGGTTGGTTTCAAGTCCTTCAGCGCTTGTACCGGATCACTCATAATTATGACTTGTTTTTCGGCGAAAGGTTGCGGAAGAGCCGCCTCAACGTCAACTGGATTTGCTCGTCTGTGGCGTGCGGTGCAGAGGCCGGATTGCCAAAATCCTTGAACAGGATGGAGGATATCGTGTTTAGTGGCACCGGGCTTTTATGGAAGAGACCAATGCTTTGATCGAACAGCGGAAGGCCAAACTGGCGGCGCTGCGGGCCAGGGGCATCAACCCCTTTGCGAACAAGTTCACGCCTTCGGAAACCATCGGCGAGGCGCGCACCCGCTATGCCGAGGGCCGGCCGGTGGCCCTGGCCGGCCGCATTACGGCCCACCGGGACATGGGCAAGTCCATGTTCGTGGACATCAAGGACACCACCGGCCGCCTACAGGTGTACGCCCAGAAAAATGTGCTGGGCGAGGAGGGCTTCGACATTTTCAAACATCTGGACCTCGGCGATTTCATCGGCGTTAAAGGGACCCTCTTCACCACCCGCACAGGCGAAATGACCGTTAAACTGGAATCGTTCACCATTCTGGCCAAGGCCCTTCGCCCCCCGCCGGCCAAGTGGCATGGGCTGGCCGATACAGAAATTCGCTACCGCCAACGCTACCTGGATTTGATGGCCAGTGATGAGGTGCGCGAAGTCTTTCTCAAGCGCAGCGCCATCGTGCGCGAAATTCGCGAATTCTTGCACAGCCGCGGCTTTGTGGAGGTGGAAACACCCATGATGCAGAGCATCCCGGGCGGGGCGGCAGCCCAACCTTTTGTAACCTACCACAACGCGCTGGGCTGCAATTTCTACCTGCGCATTGCCCTCGAATTATATCTCAAGCGGCTGTTGGTGGGAGGTATGGACCGGGTGTTTGAACTGGGCCGCAATTTTCGCAACGAGGGCCTGTCCCGCCGCCACAATCCGGAGTTCACCATGCTCGAGGCCTATCAGGCGTATGGCGATTATGAAAGCATGATGGAACTGACCCAGTCCATGATTTGCCACGTCGCCCAAAAGGTGCTCGGCACGCTGGTGATTGAGCACAAAAACGCCGACGGGCAGGTCATCCGCACCATAGACCTGACCCCCCCGTGGCGCCGGGTCAAATATAAGGACTTGATTTGTGAAAAAGCCGGTGTGGACTGGTTCACTCTTACGCCGGCAGAACGGCGGACGCGCGCCCAGGCCCTGGGCGCCGAAATCACTCCCGAATACGAGGACTTTGAAGTCACCGGAGCAGTATTTGAAAAATTGATCGAGCCAACCCTCATCCAGCCAACCTTTGTCACCCACCTCCTCAAAGAGCTGGTGCCGCTGGCCAAGTTGTCTACCGAAGAACCGGACTGCGTAGAGGTTTTTGAATTATGCATCAACGGTCAGGAAATTGCTCCGGCATATACTGAGCAAAATGACCCCCTTGAACAACGCGAGCGGCTGGAACACCAGGCCGGCGGGGAAAAACAGAAGCTGGATGAGGACTTTCTGGTGGCGCTGGAGCATGGCATGCCGCCCGCCGGCGGCATGGGCATGGGCATTGATCGCCTCTGCATGATGCTGCTGGGCCAGGAAAGCATTCGCGATGTCATCCTTTTCCCGCAGCTCAGGCCGAAAAATGATTGAGGACGTCAGCCTGCTGCTTCCCGCCCGCCTTCGGCACTCAGAGTTGTCGCCCGGGTGCTTTTGCGGCACATTAAGGTGGAGCCATGAAACTGGTGCAGAAGAGTGACGATGAGGTGGTATTCTGGCTGAATCCTGACGAACGGGAGGCGTTGCTGATGGTCGTGGACCAGTACCCAGTCCTCAAAGAAGATTATCAATCTCTGACCCATTCCCAGGACCCCCGAATCGTCGAAGCTGCCCAAGAATTGCTGCGGCAGGCATTGGCAGAACAGAAGGCCGAAAACCAGCGTTTCAAGCAAACCTTCATGCAGGAAGGAAAACACCTTAAACGGGTGGGCCGGGGCTATCATCTCCGCTTGAAAGGGCATGAAGTCGAGCGCCTGCTGCAGGTGTTGAACGATGTGCGGGTGGGCCTGTGGCATGCGCTGGGCTGCCCTGAAAGTATGAATCCTGAAGTGCTCCTCAAGCGCAATCCAGGGCATTTGGACAAATACTGGGCCATGGAAATCGCCGGCTCCCTCGAATGGCACATCATTGAGTTGTTGGAGAATCTCGGATATTAGTAAGCAACGGGATGCGTTCGGCTCTGGTTCAACTGGACGAGCGCCTGTGGTTTCCCGACCCCCGGCGGGCCTTGCGCGGCACGCTGGACGGTTTGGTGGCCATTGGCGGCGATTTTTCCATCCCCCGCTTGCTCCTGGCCTATCGCAGCGGCATTTTCCCCTGGACTGCTGACCCCATCACCTGGTGGTCCCCGGATCCGCGCGCCATCTTTGAACTGCACCAGTTTTACGTGCCGCGCAGTCTGGCTAAAATCATTCGTCAGGGCCGCTTCACCATCACCCTCAATCAGGCTTTTCGCCAGGTCATCGAAGGCTGTGCCCGCCCCCACGAACCGGGGCGATGGATTACGGAAGAATTTATCGAGGCCTACACGCGCCTGCACGAGGCGGGCCATGCGCACAGCCTGGAATGTTGGTTCAACGGCGAGCTGGCCGGGGGCATCTACGGTGTGGCGATCGGCGGATTTTTCGCCGGGGAATCCATGTTTCATCGGGTGCCCAACGCCTCCAAGGTGGCGCTCTATCATCTAGTGGAACGATTACGGCAACGGCAATTCATGCTGTTTGACATTCAAATGGTGACCCCCATCACCGCCCGCCTGGGAGCAATCGAAATCAGCCGCGACGAATACCTCCGGCGCCTGAAACGCGCCATCGCGCTCCCCTGCTCCTTCGTATGAGCCGCGGGGAATTCTCAATCTCTACAGGCCAGCCTAAACAGCGCAAAAAAGGAAATTGATTATCGAGTACTCTTCATAAATGTGCCCGCCATGATCATGCATGATAATCGCCTCAAGCTCGCATTTCATTACCAACACTAATTACTCCATCCACGTCGGCTTGGTGGTTGCGAGCGGTTGAGGTAACTTCCGCACTGAACCCATTTCGTTTACCAAATGAAGCTGTGGCATAAACTTTACCTGGGGCTACGGCGGCCTCTCCAATGGAGACTGTTTCAGGGCGCATAGAGCCTTTGCCGGGTCCAGAAAACGCACAGCCTCCATCCTTATCCTGTCCGAACATCCCTCTTTCGTAGGCTTCTACTGTCATCGGCATTTACACCATAATGGGTGATGGATTACCCCCATGTCATGATTTTGCACTCGACGGAAGGCGAGGCGGAGGGGCAGGATTCAGGCATAAGCCATGAATCATTTTGCGCATGCGGGCAGGGCCAGCCCTACATCCCGCCGGTCTTTTCTCGGCGCGCTCGGCGCGCTGGCGGCGGTGTCGTGGTGTAGGGGAATGGCGGCGGAATCGGGGCTCCCTCAGGCGGAGCTGGACCGGATTGCTGCGGCCCTTCCGCACAAGGCTTGGGCCAAGCCTCGCAAGCCGCGCCGGCTGCTGATCTTTGAGCGGAATGTCAATTATGGCGGTCATCGTTCCATTTCCACCGCGACCACGGCATTTCGGTTGATGGGCGAAAAGACCGGCGCGTTTTCGGTGGTGGCCGGCAGTGACCCGGAGCTGTTCCGCCGCGATCATCTGGCCACTGTGGATGGTGTGTTTTTTAACAATAACGTGGGCAACTTGTTCACGGATGCCACCCTCCGGGAGAATCTGGCGGAGTTTGTATTTAGCGGCGGCGGCTTGATGGGAGTGCACGGGGCCACCGTGGCCTTTACCCAATGGCCCGGCGCCATTGAGGACTGGCCGGAATTTGGTTTGATGATTGGCGCCCGCGGGGCCAACCATCGGGAGAGCACCGAGCCAGTGGTAATGAAGATTGAGGAGCCGGGCCATCCTTTGGTGCAGGCTTTCCCAGGCACTCATTTTGAGTATCGCGATGAGTATTTTCGCGTGCATGAGCCTTACTCCCGCAAGCGGCTGCGGGTGTTGTTAAGCATGGACTTGGAGCGCATGCCACTGGCTCAAGGGCCGGCGTATGGACAGGTGGAACGCCCCGATCGCGATTACGCCGTGGCCTGGGCGCGCGAGTATGGGCGCGGGCGGTGTTTTTATTGCACCATAGCCCATAATCCGTATGTGTTCTGGGAGCCGGTGTTGCTTTCCTTTTACCTTGCGGCCGCGCAATTTATTCTGGGCGACTGGCCCGCGCCCGTTACGCCCAGCGCCCGTTTGACGCCCGCTGTGAAAGCTCTGGAAAAGCTGGGGTGGCGCCTTGGTTTCTGTGGGGCGCGGGAGCGCACGGTATGGGCGGGCATCGCGTCGGCAGAGCGTCTGGGTTTGCTATGTGTGACGGCGGGGATGATGCAACCGTTGGGGGAAGGTCTGTTACAGCCGTTCGATGCCAACCTGAGCAGTGAGCATCGGCGCCAGTTGCGCTTCAAGCTGGACGCCGCAGGGGTGCGCCTGCTGGCCTGCGAAACGCCGGAGCTGCCTGCAGATGAAGCCCAGTGCCGCGCCGTTTTCGACTTCGCCCGGCGCATGGGGTGCGAGCTGTTGGTGGTGCCTGCTTCCCGGGTGGGGGACATCTCCAAGGCGGCAAAGTGTGCGGTGGATGCTGAAGTACGTCTGGCGGTGAGGCCGGATGCGGTTCAGCCTCTAATGCAGGCGCAAAAGGTATGCCAGCTCACCCCGGCTGAAGTGGGTGTGTGGTGGGACTGCACCTATGGCGTGGCGCGAAGCATTGCCCCTCGCCGGGCTGTGCTGGCCTTGCGGGAGCGACTGTTGGCGGTTGAGATTGGCCATGCCGGCCAGGCGGGGGAATGCCTGCCTGTGCTGAAAGAGCAAGGTATCCGACCGGTTATGATTGCCGTTTCGTTGACTGCGTCGGCACTGGAAACAACGCGTGCCTGCGAGCAGGCGGTACTGTCTCTTGTTGCATGATCCCTTCCCGTCCCTTAGCTGGTGCACCAAGCGCCAATTCTCGACGCCACTTCCTGCAGCAACTTGCAGTGGGAGTGCTGACTTTTCCGCAACTGGCCTCCGCCGCGGCCCTGGGCCGGAATGGGTTTCGACCGCCTTCCGAGCGGATTACGGTGGGCATTATTGGACGCGGCTTGATGGGGGCCGGTCATGTCAACCGCATGGCCAACGACCGGCAGGCGCAAGTCCTGGGGGTCTGCGATGTGGACCAGGCGCGGCGCGAGCAAGGCTGCCGGCTAGTCAACGAAATCTACGCGCAGGCGCGTCAGCGGGAGAACTATCTGGGTTGTGTGGCCTATAACGATTATCGGGAGTTGTTACAACGAGCCGATCTGGATGCCGTGCTGATCGCCACCCCGGATCACTGGCACGCCCTGCAAGCCATGGATGCGGCCCGCGCCGGCAAGGATATTTATTGCGAAAAACCAGTTTCGCTCTCGCTGTCGGAAGGGCGCGAAATAGTCAAGGCCGTTCGCCGTTTCGGGCGGGTTTTTCAAACCGGCACCCAGTACCGCTCCATTCCCGTCATTCGCAAAATCTGCCAATTCGTGCGCCAGGGTGGCCTGGGGCGGATCAAGTCTGTGTTTACCATCTGGCATCCGCTCGCCGCCTTTTTGGGAGATCGCATCAAGCCTTATGCCCGCGCGGCAGCGTGGAACGAGCTGGGGCGTTTGCAGATACCCGTGGCGGTGGATTTGCCCGCCGAGCCGGTGCCGGCAGGTCTGGACTGGGATTTGTGGGTTGGCCCGGCGCCCTGGCATCCTTACCATCCACTTTATCACATCAACCCGCCGCCGGGCGTGGTGCCGTGGTCATTTCACGAGGATTTTGGGCTGGCCTCTTCCACCTGGTTTCATTCCCATGCGGCGGATGTCATTCAATACGCGTTGGGCATGGAAGAAAGCGGCCCGGTGGAGATTCATCATCCTGCCGATGGCGTTTTTCCTACTTTGACCTGCCGGTATGCCAACGGAGTACTTTTGCATCACGTGGAGCACTACGGGCAGGTCAAGGACCTGTACCATGCCGTGCCCGCCGATGCGCAACTTTCGGGTTTGTTTGGCGGCATCTTTGTGGGGGAGCGGGGGTGGCTTACCAGCATGTCCAGTGGCGGGCCAATTGACGGCGGGCCGACGGAAATAATGGCGGAGCTGGGCTTGCACAACCGGCAAGTTCAGCCCGGGGCCAATGATCATCACGCCAACTGGCTGGAGTGTATTCGCAATCGCCGCCAGCCCAGCGCGCATGAGGAAATTGGGCATCGCGCCGCCGCCCTGGGCCAGCTTGTGATCATGGCTTGGAAACTGGGCCGCTCCCTGAAATGGGATCCCGAGAAAGAAGAGTTCATTGGCGACGCGACCGCCAATCGTTTGCGCCACAAGACTTATCGCGAGCCTTGGCTAATATGAGGCCGTCCGGGCGCTTCACGCTTTGGCGTCCGAAGGGGCGGGTGATGCTTTGGCAACATTGATCTCAGGTTTGCAAGCAGAGAGCGGCTCGTCTTTCATCATGGCATTCCAAACCATGAGTCCCACGTTAAAAGCAGCATAAGCGAAGAGGGCCAGGGAGGCTTTATCCATGAAACCGTAGGAATGCAGCCCCACGCCCAGCATGTTTACGCCAAACCAAGACCAGGCCGTCACCACATTGCCGAAAATGGCTACATTCATCAGGGCGTGCTCGCTCCACAATTTGCTCCACCGGGCGTGCAAATAGACCGCGCACCACAAAACGATGAGCAAGGCGCCGTTTTCCTTCGGGTCCCAGCCCCAGAACCGGCCCCAGGATTGGTCTGCCCAGATGCCGCCCAGCACAGTGCCGACAAAACTGAACAGGGTGGCAAAGCACAACACCCCATACACCATGCGTGACAGCGCCTGCCCGATGGGCGTAGTGCCAACGCTGCCGGGCAGGCTTTGCTGGAGGCGGCCCGTCCAACGCAGAAACACATAAAGCGTGGCCAGCAAGCCGGCCACGAACATGGCGGAATACCCCAGCGTGATGGTGACGACATGGGTGGCCAGCCAGAAATTACTGTCCAGTACCGCCCGCATCATTTCCATGGTGTCGCCGCTGAGGGAGAGGTTGTGCGCGATGATCAAAGTACCAAATCCGGTACAAGAGGCGGCTAAATTGCCAATGCCAAGGCGGTAAAATCTTTCCAGCAGCAACCCCAGGACAACGGCCGCCCACCCAATGAAAATGGCCGAGGAATAGAGATTGGTGACTGGGGGGCGGCCTTCAAGGGCCATGCGATATACCAGACACAGGGTATGGACCGATCCTCCCAGGACGATGAGCCAATAGGACGACTTGCGCAACGTTTCGGACCAGGAAGGGAGGGTGCCCATGGCCACCAACCCACCCAATGAAAGCAGCAAGGCCCCGACATAAAGCACCAGGGCGTGGTAAAAGCCCTGAAAAGCCTGGTACATGAATTCCCAGCGGGCCTTGCGCACTTCTTTGGTCAAGTCGTGGCTGATGAGCCATTCCCGGTAATCGCGCACGGCCTGGTTAAACTCAGCCGGGTCACCCTTTTGCCAGGCGGTGGTGATGCGCCCATACGCCAGGATTGCCGGGTGGAGTTGTTGCGAGCTTAAACTACGCATTAAACTAACCCCGATATTGGCCCAATCTTCGCGGTTTTGCTGCGGGTCCAGCGGCGGTATGATCAACGGATAGGCATTGCGTGACATTCGCTCATAGCGCTGGGCCAGTTGCATCAGGCGCTCGAGGGCCTTTTGGTCAAATTCTTTGCCCTCCCGCCGGGCATGAAACGCCGCAATCCCCCCCGGCAACAGTTGCTGAAACTCCTGTAAATCCGCCAGATAGTTGGTGGTGCCTTCCGGCATGACACTCCATTTCAACCGCTGGTAGAGGGCCAGAGCATTAAACAAGCGCCACATGGCCCGCTGGAAAGCCGTGCGCTGGGCGTTTTCAATTTTATTGATCTGGGCGGCCTGGCGTTCAATTTCATCCAACTGCGGCTCCAGTTCATTGAAGCTGAAGTACTTTTCATTTTCCGAGAGTTTCAGAAGGCTCAACACCTCGCCATTATCAATGCGGAAGATTTTCTGGCCGTCGGCCTTATCGGGTTGGGTGAACACCTCCAGCAACCATTCGGTGGCCGGCATGGAGCCGCGTCCCGGCACATATACGGTTTGGCGGGTGCGTATCTGCAGCAGCGAATTGCGCGCGACCGAATCCAACGGTTGCACGCGGCCATTGGAAAGCACCGGCAGGCGTCCAAACTCGGACAGCTCGAAGCCGCCGGGCTTGGGCATGGGACGCAGCCCGGACAGGACATAGAGCACGCCGAGACTCAAGAGAATCCAGGGAAGGTTCTTTTTCATTGGGCGCCTCCTTTGCCTTGGGCGCGGGTGAAGTTCATCAGGGTCAAGATAAAGTGCAGGGTTAAACCGATGCCGACCAGCAGGCACGCGATGTAGGGTGTCAACCAGCCGGGGTTGCGCACCACCTGTAAAATGCTTACGCGGGGATCATTGGGATCGTAGCTGCCCTGATAAAATGTCTGCCCCCCATACCGAAGGGGATTATTCATGTAAATCAGCACCTCCCGGTTTTCGCCGGTTTGATGATTGATCACGCGGACGCGGCTGGCGAAGTTTTTGGGGATTTCCGTGCCAGGGTATTTTTCATGGGTAAACTTGATCAGCTCGATGCTGAAGGGTTTGTAAACCCGGACCGGACGGAAGATGAGCTGCCATTGTTTGTTTCCGTGGGTGAAAGTCTGGGCCTCGCTCAGCAGGGTGGACACCAGCCAGGTGCCCTTGGGCACCCCCTCCCCGCTTAGCTCGATAATGGCGGAGGGCAGATTCTTTTCATCTGAGCGCGTGGCCAGCGGGACCTCGCGCACCACGAGGGTGCGGCCAAACCCCTGGGTGGCGGCCGGTTCGTTGGTTTCGTTGGGCGGCCGGTTTTCCAGACGTGAGTTGGGAAAGAATTTGCGCACTTGGATGGTGAATGGGAGGGCTGGATGTGCAATGTGACTGCGGGTGGCCAGAAGCTGCTCCGGAATGGCCACCACCGTGTCGTGCTGGGGGTGGGAGGTGTCAATAACGGCCAGCTCGTGATAAAAAGCGCTTTCCGAGTAATTGCTGGCTTGTCCTTCCACCAGACGCATGTGCGTCTCCCGCTGAAACATGTCGGTGACCAGTTGTCCCAACAGCAGCAGGATTAATCCGCCATGCACCAGGTAAAGGCCGATTTTACGCGGCACGATGTTGCCGGCGCGAAATTGGGAAAAAATAAGATTCAGCACCAGCACGCCCCCAATCAGGTAGCCGCCGGGGAAGATGACGGGCAGGATGAACTTCTTGCCGAAGAAGTGCACCGTCAGCGAGGAGAAAACGATGAAGCTCTGAAAGTACTCCTTTTGGGCCCGGTAAAGCCCATGTTCCACCTGGGCGAGGGTGCCAATGAAAACCAGCACCATGGCGGCGCAGAGACACCACACGGTCAGCCGCATTGAGCTGAGCCAGTCCAAAATCTTAGTGAGCATGGGGATATTTTACGGAACGCACGAACGAGAGAAAGGCTTCCTTTTCGCGGGCCGCCAGTTGGGCGTCGCCGGTGAGCTTGTAGAACCAGGTTTGGCCGCCGGAGGCCACACTGAGCACCAGCATGCGCGCCGGTTCACCGGTTTTAGCCCAAGTGCCTTCCATTTCATAAAGTGTAACGCTGCGTCCATTGACATCCACCGGCGTGCCGAGTTTGGGCAATTCCTCGGCGGTTACCGGGGGCAGCAACAACTGCCCGCGCCAGCGGTTGACGTTGGGCAGGGGGCCGCCACCGTCGCCTGCCAGGGCGCTGACCGTGACCTCCGCCTGCCGGCCCTGCTCATCTTTAATGGTAAACTTGGCCGTCAGCATCGGGCCGGGTGGATTTTGGGCCTGCCAGTGCGGCGGCACCTGCCACTGGGGCAGCGCCGCGGTCTCGGAGGAGCCAGCGGGAGAGTTGGCGGCTATAGCCGGGGGGGTATCCGGAGTGTCGGCGGTCCAGTTGAGGCTTTTCAGAAAAGCCAGGAAATCCTTGCGGGCCTGGCTCACGGTTTCATCCGGGCCGCTCATTTTGATGAACCAGGAGACGCCATCCTGCTCATAAACCGCGGCCAGAATCCGCATTTTGTATTTTTCCTGGATGAGGGGTTCAGCACTGGCCAAATCATACAAATCCCCCTGGCCGCTGCTGATTTCGACCCGGCTCACGGCCGCCTCGGCAGCGGCCTTGTCCACGGCTGGCAGGCGCAATTGTTCCCGCCAGATGTTCAAAATATCCTCACGGCTGGCGGTCATCCCCGCCAGTGGCACAATGGATATTTCGGCCTCCAAACCGTCTTTGCCCGGAACAACAATTTGCGCCACGCGCATTCTTTGGGCCGGTTTTTCGCTCCAACCCTCAGGGAGTTTGAATGAGAGCGAACGTTGCCTGCCCATGCCGGCCATGCCATGGGCATGGACGTCATCGGCGGGCATGCGCGGCTGACTTTGCTCTTTGGGGGCCTGATAAACATGAATTTCGGTGGGTTTGCATGCCGTCAGACTTAGGGTTGCGGCTATGAAGACCCATGCAAGATTGCGCCTCGTTATTTCGCGAATGCAAATCACCACGTTATTATTCCCCACTTTTGGGAAAGTGCAAGGGAAGCTGTGAAGCATGAACGTTCCAGCGTTGTGCCGCATCCCAGCCGGGTCAACGGAACCTGGGCCGCACTTCCCCCAGCGCGGCGATGGCTGCGACCACCAAAATCCATGCGGGGAAAACCGCCACACCGGGCAGGGCTTCCATGAGCAAACCTGCCAGCAAAGGCCACCGCCATCCCAAGACCACGAACAACAGCAGCGCCGTCAAAAAGTCCAGCCCCAATTGCAATGGCAACACCAGTTGAAAGGCAATCGAAAGGGCATCGGACAAGGCGGCAATAATGAAAGCCAGGATCAGCTTTTTGCGGTTCAGCCAGCGGGGGAGGGATTGAGCGCCGATTGCCGGCTGGGAAGTGGACTCGGCCGCGGCTGGCAATACCTCGGGTACAACCAGTGATGGTTCTGGCCGGGGTTTGTTTTCCGGTGGGGGTGGCGGCTTGGGGATCATGTAAAATAATATACCATTGCAAGCCTCAAAATCAGATTCATCCCTGCAGATAATGTAACTTTACCCTGCGGCAGCACAATCACGTTTATAAGCCATACAAAAATAACACAGGGCACCCTTGGGTGCCCTGTGAGTATTGTTTATTAATTCAGGAGGTTCAGGCTTGAGGGGCGGGCGAGGAAGGCTGCCCGGCTGGAGCCGAGGGGGCAGCCCCGGCGGCAGCCGCTTTCTGAGCGCGAATCTTTTCCCATCGCTGTTTCTGCGCGGCTGCAATCCGGGCTTTGGCGGCCTCGCTCATCTTGCGAGGACCGCGCTTCCGGGTTTGCTGTTCTTTGGCGGCTTTCGGCGCAGCTTTCTGGCGTCCGCGCTTTTTCTTTCCGCCCAGAGCGGCGACCGCTTTTTCAACATCAGCCGTTTGTCCCGCCAACACGGCGTTAATGGCGTTCAAACGCTCCTGTAATTGGTCGCGTTCTTTTTCCAAAAGTGCCCGTAGTGTAGCGAATTCTTTCAAAACATCAGATTTCATACAAGATCCAAAGTACTCTTAGTAATTGATTTATCAAGAGTTTTTTTATATTAGTTAATGCAACTCATTTTTTACAACTAAAAGTTAGACGGAATGCCATTAATCCATTGCTTCTCCGCTATCAGCAGGCCAAATAGATATCTTCGAGCAATCGAAGAGTTTTCCAAGCAGACCGGAGAAATGTTGAAATAAGCAAAACGCATCCATCCTGGACTAAAAAATTGACATTATTTACAGGTTGGCGCAGGCATTCCTCATTGATTCACAAATAATTAAAATGTCCCAAGAATATTTGGGAAGGAAAGTTGTGCTTATTCGCCGTCAGGGAAATCCACTCATGGGAAAAAGAGTTTTTTTATTGGCCTGCCGCCTGATCAGAGTCGGCGCTGCATTAAAGTCTGATTTGTTTGTAGTCCGAATACCTACAACAAAAATTATTCTATTCCAAAAACTGAATCTATAGGTTTTGTATTGCCCGGCTATATTGGACTTTTCGCAGACACCCTGCTCTAGGCCAGGCGCTTCTTTAATTCCTCCAGTTGTTGAAATAATGCCGCTGGCATTCGGTCGCCGTACTTTTGATAATATTCCTCAATATTTTTAACTTCATTGAGCCAGCCTTGTTTATCGACAGACAGAAGTTCATGAACATCTTCCGCCGGCAGGTTTAGGCCATTCAAATCGAGGGCGTCAGGAGTGGGTAAGTTACCAATGGAAGTGGCTGCTGCTTTGGCTGTACCTTCGACCCGCTCGCAAATCCATTTTAATACTCGGCTGTTTTCGCCATACCCCGGCCACAGCCATCTGTCGGTGTCACTCTTACGGAACCAATTGACAAAGTATATTTTGGGTAGTCTGGCCGGATCAGTTTTTTGCGCAAAGGACAACCAGTGAGCAAAATAGTCCGCCATGTTGTAGCCACAGAAAGGCAGCATGGCAAAAGGATCGCGGCGCAGAACCCCGGCTTTGCCCAAGGCCGCCGCTGTGGTTTCTGAACCACAGGCGGAGCCAAGGAAAACCCCATGCTCCCAACTGAGCGCCTCATTCACCAACGGGATGGTAGAGGGCCGGCGGCCGCCAAAAAGGATGGCTGACAATGGCACACCTTCCGGCCGCTGCCAGTCAGGATCAATCACCGGACATTGCGCTGCCGGCGCCGTGAAGCGCGAGTTGGGGTGCGCCGCCTTGCGGCCACAACCCGGCTTCCATTCCTGTCCCTGCCAGTCATTGGCTGTGGCAGGGGCCGGCACCCCCATGTCTTCCCACCAGACGTCGCCGTCCGGGGTGAGAGCGACGTTGGTGAAAATGGTGTTGCGGGCGATGGTGGCCACGGCGTTGGGATTGGAGCGCATGGAGGTACCCGGAGCCACGCCGAAAAAGCCTGTTTCGGGATTGACGGCGTAGAGCCGTCCATCCTGGCCCAGGCGAATCCAGGCGATGTCGTCTCCCAGGCAAGTTACTTTCCACCCCGGCAAGGAGGGGCGCATCATGGCCAGATTAGTCTTACCGCAGGCGCTGGGGAAAGCAGCGGCGATGTAGTACTTTTTGCCCTGCGGCGAAGTCAGACCCAGGATCAGCATGTGCTCGGCCAGCCAGCCCTCGCGCCGGGCCTCCACACTGGCAATTCGCAACGCCAGACATTTTTTGCCCAGCAGGGCATTGCCGCCGTAACCTGAGCCATAAGACCAAATGGAGGGCTCTTCGGGAAAATGAACAATATATTTTTTGGCCGGATCGGGCTCGCAGGGCCAGGAAACATCCGCCTGGCCGGGGGTCAACGGCGCGCCGACGGAGTGCATGCATGGGATGAAATCCCCCTGCCCAAGCGCCTGAAGGACCTCGCTGCCCATCCGGGTCATGATCCGCATGTTGACCACAACGTAGGGGGAGTCGGTCAATTCGATGCCGATCTTTCTTATGGGCGATTCCAAGGGGCCCATGGAAAACGGTATGACGTACATGGTGCGGCCGGCCATGCAGCCTTGGAACAACTTCAGGAGTGTCTGCTTCATTTCCGCCGGCTCGGCCCAATTATTATTGGGGCCGGCATCCTCACGGCGTTGAGAGCAGATGAAGGTGCGATCCTCCACCCGGGCCACGTCGCTGGGATGCGAACGAGCCAGAAAACACCCCGGCCGTTTTTCTGGATTCAGGCGAATGAACGTCCCAGATTGCACCATCAGGTTGCAGAGGTGCGCGTTTTCAGCCTCGGAGCCGTCGCACCAATGCACCCGCGCGGGCTGGCAGAGTTGGGCCATGTCCTCCACCCACTTGAGGAGGCGTTGATTTTGCGTCTGCGCTTGCGCCATGGTCATAAATTAGCGGCAATTCTTGTTGGCAGGCCGGCCTTAGTCACCGGCATTTGCTTATAAATGCCGGGTTACAGTAGAAACTTGGGGCCGGGTTAGCCAGCAAAAAACTGGTGGGCGCGTCCTGCTTTAAGGTGCCAGAAGAGGGGAGATGAGGGGGCCTAATTGAGCATGCCTCCCTTTACACCCGGGGGCGCTGCGCCTATGTTGGCCTGATTGTGAACATCAACCCCAAACGGGTGGTGGTGGGCATGAGCGGCGGGGTGGATTCCTCCGCCGCCGCCGCGCTTTTATTGGCCCAAGGCTACGAGGTCATTGGGGTCACCCTCAAGCTTTGGCCCCAAGATTGTGTCAACCGTGCCGAAGACAAGTGTTGCGGGCCGCAGGCGGTCATGGATGCCCGGGCGGTTTGCCACCGGCTGAACATTCCCTATTACCTGGTGGACGAGGCGGAGGAATTTCAACGGCTGGTGATCCAATACTTTGCGGACGAATACAAGGCCGGGCGCACCCCCAATCCCTGCGTGATGTGCAATGAACATCTGAAGTTTGGCAATTTGCTGCGCAAGGCCAGGGCGTTGGGCGCCCAATATGTGGCCACCGGACACTATGCCCGAATTCGGCGTGACGAGAGCAGCGGCCGCCACCTGCTGTTGCGCGGCACGGATGCACGGAAGGATCAGAGTTATTTTTTATTCAGCTTGCGGCAGGAGCAACTGGCGCAGGTGTTGTTTCCCCTGGGAGACCGCACAAAAAATGACACCCGGGAGGTGGCCCGCGAGTGCCAGCTCAAAACGGCGGCCAAGGAGGAAAGCATGGAAATTTGCTTTGTGCCCGACAAGGATTACGGCAAATTCCTGCGCGTGGCCGGGCTGGTGAAGCCGCATCGGGGGGACATAGTGGATTTGCATGGCCGGAAGCTGGGCGAGCACGAGGGGATCGAATTTTATACCATCGGCCAGCGCAAAGGGCTGCGGATTTCGCATCCCACACCTCTTTATGTGGTGGATTTGGATCCGGTGCACAACCGGGTCATCGTGGGCGGGGCGGAGTCACTGGCGCGGACGGAATTAACAGTGGAACGATGCAACTGGATTGCCTTTGCCCGACCGCCCGCCCAGTTGGATGTCCAGGCCAAGATTCGTTACAACCATCCGGGCGCCCGTGCCGTGGTATTCCCGGCGGCGGACGGCACGGCGGAGGTGCGCTTTGCTGAACCGCAGCGAGCCGTAACCCCCGGTCAGGCATGTGTTTTTTATCAGGGGGAACTCGTGGTGGGCGGGGGCTGGATACGTCGTTAAAGCGAAAGGGGGGAGGCTTTCACTTGCGCCGCCGCGTGCCGGCAGGTACAAAAGGCGCAACAGATTGCACAATTATGCCAACCGAAAGCGCAGTACCACAAGAGACCCTGCAAACCCTGCCGTCCGACGAAGTGCGCCAAATCATGTGGCGCTTTGCCGATCGCTACGATCTGGCCATGCTGGTTCAATCCACCCGCGCAGTGGCCCGCGGGCCGGTGGCCCGCCTGGTGGCGGCGGGGGGCCGCAACACGCATGAATGGACCGAGGAAAAGAACAACCTGCTCAGTGTCTTTGACGCCGCCGGCATCACGGCCGCCTATCTGGAGCCGGAATATGGTGGTTTCATCGAAGGCCCCAAAAACCTGGCGCTGGCACTCATGGCCTTTGAACTGGCCTGGGTGGACGCTGGAGCGGCTACCGGCAGCCTCGCGGGCAATTTGGGATTGTCTCCCATTCATGAGCGAGGCACCCCGGAACAGCGCGAAAAATACATGAAACTTTGCGCCCCGCCCAAACCGGGGGAGAACCGGCAGCCGTGGCGCGCCGCCTTTGCTCTCACAGAGCCCCTGCCATACGTTGGGGTGGAGACGGGTTTGCTCAGCGGCAAGGTCCGCGTGGCTGAGTGGAAGGAAGGGGAAGAACCCCTGCTGCAGGTGGACAAGCGCGGCCGCTTCATTACCAACATGGGCTTTGCCAACGTGGTGACCGCGGCGGTAGACTCCGCTGACCCGCGCATCAAAGGCAGTTGCATGATCATTCTGGAGCAGAACGATCCCGGGATTTTCGACCGCGGCGTGCCCACCCGCAAACTCGTGCATCAGCTTTCGTCCACCCGCGATCCGGTGTTCAGTTTGAAAGTGCCCGCCAGTCGCATCATCGGCGGTTACACGATCAAAGATGGGGTCATCATCCCCAACTACACTCATGGGGAAATTATCGAGGCCGTTTTCCGCCGCACCCGTGTGACGGTGGGCGTCATGACCTCGGCCAAGCTGCTGTCAGCTATCGAGCCGGTGATTCGCTACCAGCGCACACGGTTTCGGGGGGGCGAAGGAGATCCCGACTCCCCGCGCAACCAACTGGGTTTGCAAACCAAGGAAGACGTCGTGCAGCGGCTAGTGGACATCTGGGCGACGGGCGAAGCCAGCGCGTCGCTGGGGTTTGAGGCGGCGCGTTTGTTTGACACGCTCGACCCCCTGGAGCGACGCAAGGATCAGTTGCTCAAAGGGCAAAAAATTGAAGGCGGCCGCGCGCAAATGAAATTCCTGGCCCGGGTGGGTGAGCAGGCCATCGAGTTGCTGGCCTTGGAGGCCAAACCAGAGGCGGAGCGCGATGCGGCACGTTACGCCGAATTAAAAGCCAATGAGCTGGTGCAGTTTGTGCTCCTGGATTCGCTGGCCAATGTGCTGTGCCCCGCCTGCAAGTTGTGGAACACCGGCCATGGCGCCAACATGATGCGTGAAGCCGTGAGTCTCATGGGCGGGTACGGTGTCACCGAGGATTGCCCCGGATTTTTGGGGCACAAATGGATGGACGCGCAACTGGAGGCCACTTATGAGGGCCCGGAGGCGGTGCAGCGCCGCCAGTTGTCCATCACCATGACCCAGGAGGTTTTTCTGGCCCAGTTCAAGCAGTGGATTCAGCAGATGCGGCAGATCGGCAGCCAGCATCCTGATACGGGGGCCTGCACCCTGGCCACGACCATGCAGATGTGGCTGTGGAGTCTGGAGCATCTGCAAAATGCCAGGGACGCCGAGGGCCGCAAACTTTACCAGAGCAACCGTCACGGGGTCACCTTCCCGCTGGCCGATGCGCTGTGCTGGCTGCTGGCAGCCCGCAGTTTCATTATGGATGTGTTGGAACTGGGCGTCCGTGGATCGGAAAACCCCGCGGTGGCCCCGGGCTTGCCGGGCCTGTTGCGCTTCATGAAGGACCTGGCTCATGTCCAATGTGCCCGGGCGGCGGGGGAGGTGGGCCGGATTTGTGCCGAGCTGGTTTTTGGCTACAACCGCCATCCCGAATGGACGCCGGAAGCCTGTCAACGTTGTTATTTGGAAGAGGATTTGCAGGCCCTTGAGTCGGTGATTGCCGGCATTGCCGGCAGTGCGCCGGAGGTCACGCCGCCAGGAGAAAGCCATCCCCTCAAGGCCGGCCCGTGTGTGTGCATGGAAGGCCTGGAGGGCTTTATCCGATTGCGCATTCGCCTGGACGGCTGTCTGACTGGCGCGCGGCTGGCCAAGGATCGTGCCGCGGCCGCGCTGACCAAAGTCATGATTCCCGAGGCATTGGATTACCCGGTGTAAGGGACTGCTGGGAAAAGGGGCGGGTTCCACTCCGCCCCCGGTTTTTTAGGTTAACGCGGCTCTGGCGCCGATTTTTGAAGCTGTTGTCGGAGCCACTGCGGGCGGTTGGTGGTGAGGCTTCGCACTCCGGCGGTAACGAGCCGGCGTGCTACGGCCGGATCGTCCACTGTCCACACAAGCAGCTCCAAGCCAGCCGCACGCACCTGTTCCACGAAGGCGCTAGTAATGGGCCAATCATAATGTAAATCCAGACCATCAAAGCCTGCCTCCCGTGCGCGGCGAATCAGATCGGACAATTCGGGCAGCCTGCCTGTTTTAGTGTCGGGTTTGTAGCTGTGCAAAAAATAGTGGGCATGTTGCGGTAGGCGTTGTTTGGACTGCCGCAGTGCCTCGTAGTTGAAACTGATGATGGCCATTTCTTCAGGCCGTCGCCGACTTTCCTTCAGGCAGCCCTCCAGGGCGGGCAAGATTTCCGGGCCGCACTTGATTTCCAACACAGCGCGTTTGCCGGGGGGAATAGTGCCGAGGATGGCTTCCAGGGTGGGAATACGTTCACCTTTGAACCGAGGGGCTTTCCACGCGCCGACATCCAACTGCTGCAGCTCCGCCCAGGTTTGCTCGGCAATTTTACGCTTCACGCCGGCGGTGCGCCCGGTATCAGCATCGTGGCAGACCACAATTTTGCCATCCTTGGAGAGCCATAAATCCAGTTCAATAGCGTCAGCCCCTTGTTCCCATGCCATTTTCATGGCGGCGAGAGTGTTCTCGGGGGCATCAAAAGAAGCCCCGCGATGGGCAACAAATTCGATCGTGGGAGCGGCGGGCAGCGCGGGAAAACTGATCAGGCTTCCCACCCACAGCAGCACGGCTGTTGACAGCAGGCGAAAAACGGCAGCATCGTGCCGGGCATCATTCATGGCCAGCTATTCTACCCCCAACAGTTGCTTCAGACAACCCACACCAAGCCTTTCCCACATTCCCCTTTTCATTTTCGGACGAGATGAAACAAGGAAAATTGGGGTATTTAAATTCCGGACATTTCGCATTATCGTCCTGTCTCAGTGGTTTACCCGCCAAAATCAACAAGGCATCCAGCTTGAGCTCAATTACGTCATCCAACACCAATCATCGCAACCCCGCCGGCTTGGTAGTCGCCGCCGGCGGAGATAGCTCTCGAACTGAACCCCTCCTCTCTTCCCTATTTTGATGTTGAAACGCGGCGGAGCTCTGTTTTGGCAACAGCGGACCCCAGAAAAGGGGGCTATTGGAGGCGCAGGAAGCCTCTGCGGCTCCTGAAGACATTCAACCTCCCTCTTGACCGCCCAAATCTCCCCCTCGGCATCCTTCCATTGTCAACCCTACTCACATCCCAATATTTATTGGATTAATTGCTAAACCAACCCTTTCCACTTGACGACATACAATATGGTCATTAGTAATCTGCGAAAGGCATTAAAGAAGACTTGTCATGCTGGATTTCCTTCCATTGGGTGGAAAATCATCTGCGCAAAGTTATGAGTGTTATTGATATTTGTCTAAATCACTACCACACTCTTTTTTACCCAGCAAGCATATTGATTTTCGGCATGCTTTTGTTGTGGGTCCGCCACGATCAGTCGCCTCAGACGGCATTGCGGATGGCTTTTTCGATTGGATGTTATTTGGTAGTTCAGTCAGCTTACGACCTTACCGGTGGGGATTTATTCGCTTATGTCATTCTTGGTAGTATTGCTTCGGGATGTATCGGCATTGCTTGGTTCGACAAGTTGGCGCAATCGTTGGTAGACGCCATTTGGGGTTTTTTCGATTCAGTGGACAGCGATTCAGGCGACGTGGAACTGGCAAAAGAGGAGCTGAAGCGGTTAAGCCGTTGGGCGGCGGAGGAAAGGCATCGCAAGGTCATCCGCGTAGCGGAGCGTCTTCTTAATACCAAGAGACACAACCCACGGGTATTGGAAGCGTTTATCCAGCGTGCCCGGCTGGCCGTTCAGGAGGAGGAGCATTATGAGCGTCAAATGAAAAAGGGAATATTTACCACCACCATTCGCTTGCATAAGGAGGAGGACAGATAATCCCCAAGCGTTACGAGTGTGAAAAAAAGGTAAAACAAGGGGGTTCTGCCGGATATATTGCCTTACGAACCTGTTCACTATCACCAAGCTAAAATCCGGCTAAAACTGGCATTTCTCAACCAACACTGACCACTCCATTCTCGCAGACTGGTAGTCGCCAGCTGCCGAGCTCAATTCCAAACCGAACCCTTTTCCCCTCCCCAGTGAAGCTAATGTATGCTAAAGACCGAGGCCCTGGGGTGCTTTGTGCCTTGAAAAGGGGATTTTGTAGTGCGTAAGCTAAGCCGGCTCATAAAATCGCCATACTCCACCCAGTCCGGCCACACGTCACAACTTGACATCGATCACTTCTCCATTCCATTTACATCAAGACGACTTTAGTAATAGGCGGCTGGAAGCGCTTTTAGGTTGGCCCGGCGCGGCCGGCGGTGTAGGTTCGCTTTGCGGAATCCACTATGCGCGACAAATCAGGCACCCGAGCAGCTCCCATGCAGGCTTCTGGTGCGCCTGCTGACGTGGATGGTTTTGCGGCCTCCTGGCAACGCACGGCCATTCGCGCCCTGCTGGCGGTGGCCATGGCGAGTTCCTTATACCTGCTGTATGTATCGCTAAGCGGCGGCGGCGTTGCTGGTTGCGGGCCGGATTCCGGCTGCGACCGTGTTTTGCGCAGCCGCTGGGCCTATTGGTTGGGCGTGCCCGTAAGTGCCCCGGCGTTCCTGGCCTATGCCAGCCTTTTCACGTTGATGACTCTGTACCCCCGCCAGACGACAGAACGCAGACGCCAATTCTGGGCGGTGGTGCTAGGCTTGTCGGTGCTGGTGGTGGGAGCCGCTTCCTGGTTTGTGGCGCTCATGCTTTTCGCCATCAAGGGCCTCTGTCCTTTCTGCCTCGCGGCGCATGGCTCGGCAGTGGCCGCCGCCCTGTGGATCATTCGTTCAGCGCCTGTTAAATCAGAACCTAAATCAACCAACAAAAAGCAGAAACAAGTGTATCTGGCACCCGCGTTGGCATGGCGTTTCACTGGGGTCGGTCTGGCAGCGGTAGGGGCGCTGATTGGCGGCCAGTTGGCTTTCAAGAAGTCGGGGCACGTAATCAAAACCATCGCCCCTCCAGCGGCCCAAGCGGCCGCCAATTCCAATCCTGCACCTGCCCTTGCGCTCGCTCCCCCCCCAACGCTGGCGCCCACTCAACAGCTCATCACCTCCGCGCCCCCGCCGACTACCAACCAGGTGACCCCGCTTCCCCTGGCCCAGACCTCCGCTCCTTCCCCTGCCCCGCCCGTGGCACAGCCGGGACGCACCGGTCGCCTTATTTCCACCCATCAAGGAGCGTTTCAGTTTGATTTAAATGACGTCCCGCTCCTGGGGTCACCGGATGCCCCCTACGTTATTGTGAGCCTCTTTGATTATACCTGTCACCACTGCCACATCATGCACGCGCACCTGCGCACGGCCTTGCAATATTTCAGCAACCGCCTGGCCATCATCAGTCTGCCGATGCCATTGGACAGCACCTGCAATCCGCTGATCCGCCGCACCCACCCCACCGCGAGCAACGCTTGCGTCTATGCCCGGCTGGGACTGGCCGTGTGGCGGGCCAACCGGCAGCGTTTCCAGCAGTTTGATGACTTCATGTTTTCCCGGCCCCAGCCGCCCCCAGTCGGCGAAGCCAGTGATTTCGCAGCCAATTTGGTGGGAGCTGATGCCTTGGGACGAGCATTAACCGATCCCTGGATTGACGCGCGATTGCGCACCAGCATCTCCCTGTATCACACGAATTACTTGATTTTGGGCACCGGCGCCATGCCACAACTGGTCCTCGGCAACAAGGCCCTCGCAGGAAGCCTCAACAGTCCCGGCGATTTAATTCGCCAGCTCAATGAGCATCTTTTCAAACCGCAATAGTTTTCGACCGCCTCAAGGCGCTGCGGGTTTCTCCCCAGCTTTGCGCTCCAATTCGGCGATCAGTTTTAGCTGAATCTGGACCGCCGGGTGCTGCTCTTTGCAGGTGCGGCGTAATTCCGCCAGTCTTTCTCGCGCCAGGGCCAGTTCGGCTTGCGGGGTGGCCGGCGTGCGGCGCTGGCGTTCCAAATCTTGTATGCGCCGCAACTCTGCCTGCACGGCGGGATGGGCCTCCTTGCACACGCGGCGAAGTTCCGCCAAGCGGGCGCGGGCAGCCACCAGCGCCGCCTCTGTTTCGCCTGCTGAAGCCACATCCGGAGCGGCGGCGAGGCTGATGGCCCAGCCTGCAGCCAGGGCGCCTAGTAATGCGAGATTCCTGTGCACAATCAAAGGTTATCCCACTGTGGCCTTGGCGCAAGATGCAAATCAAAAAGGCGGCTGGATTTACTCCAGCCGCCGTTGATTCGCTTGCGTCTGGCGGATTCCGCCAGTGCCAATGCAGCCTTAAACCAGGCCCTGGTCCAACATCGCATCGGCCACCTTAACAAAACCGGCGATGTTGGCGCCGACCACGTAATTGCCCGGCTGGCCGTACTCGGCCGCGGTTTCGCTGACGTTCTTGTGAATGGTGACCATGATGCGATGCAGCTTCTGGTCCACCTCCTCGCGACTCCAGCTCATGCGCATGGAGTTCTGCGACATTTCAAGGCCCGAAGTGGCCACGCCGCCGGCGTTGGCCGCCTTGCCCGGCCCGTACAGAATCTTCTTGGCCAGGAACACCTCGACGCCCTCCGGATCGGTGGGCATGTTGGCCCCTTCGGCCACCAGGAAACAGCCGTTATTAACCAGCGTGCGGGCATCCTCGCCGCTGATTTCGTTCTGGGTGGCGCTGGGGAAGGCACAATCGCAAGGCACTTCCCACGGCCGGCGACCATCCACATATTTCGCGCCGAACTTGTCCGCGTACTCCTTGATGCGCCCGCGGCGAACGTTCTTCAAGTCCATCACCCAGGCCAGTTTTTCCTCATTGATGCCGTCCTTGTCGTAAATGTAACCGTTGGAGTCGGACAGGGTGACCACCTTGGCGCCCAACTGATTCAATTTCTCGACGGTGTACTGGGCCACATTGCCCGAGCCGCTGACCGTGCACACCTTGCCCTCGAACGAGAGGCCCCGGGTCTTGAGCATTTCCTGCGCAAAATAGACCGCGCCATAACCCGTGGCTTCCGGACGGATGAGCGAGCCGCCCCAGTTCAGGCCTTTGCCCGTGAGCACACCATTAAATTGCTTGGTCAGGCGCTTGTACTGGCCAAACAGGAAGCCCACTTCGCGACCGCCCACGCCAATGTCGCCGGCCGGCACGTCCACATCATCACCGATGTGCCGGTAGAGTTCGGTCATGAACGACTGGCAGAAGCGCATCACTTCGTTGTCCGATTTGCCCTTCGGATCAAAGTCCGAACCGCCCTTGCCACCACCCATGGGCAGCGTGGTCAGGGAGTTCTTGAAGATTTGCTCAAAGGCCAGGAATTTCAAAATGCTGGCGCACACCGTGGGGTGAAAACGCAGGCCGCCCTTGTAGGGGCCCAGCGCGCTGTTGAACTGAATGCGGAATCCCCGATTCACCTGCACCTGCCCTTTGTCATCCAGCCAGGGGACGCGGAAAATGATCTGCCGCTCCGGTTCCACGATCCGTTCAAGGATCTTGCCGTCGCGATACTTTTTATGACGTTGAATGGCCGGCTCGATGGATTCGAGCACTTCGGTGACGGCCTGCAGAAATTCCGGCTCGTTGGGGTTGCGCCGGCGCACAATGTCGAGGGTTTCCTGAATGAGTCCCATAGTATGAGGTGTAAGGTTAGGGGTTGAGCCAGCAGCCCACCGCCGCCGCGGGGGTTGTGGAGTTGCATCCCCGCCCCCACCACAGGGCCAGGGCAACAGCAGGCCGGCTGGTTAATGTCCACAACATATTGTAAGACGGGCTAATGTATGCGAACCCAAAAAAAGTTTGTCGAACAATTATTAATACAGCTCACAAAGTATTAGCTGAAACCATAATTGAGAAATTGTTTTTAGCTTTACTAATCATCCACCGACACTCGTCCCGTCCCTTGGGCTGGATGAGCCGGGGCGGAAGTTGAGTTATATCAGCCGGATCTGGCGCTGCTCCCGTTCCAGCGCTTCGCTCACCGAGGTGAGCCGCGCCCGGCGGCGTTCCATGATATGTTTGTCCAGCGCGGGATCGTAGGGCACCGGATATCGTCCATCATAACAAGCCATGCAGAAGCAGGAAGCCGGCCGGCCCGTGGCCGCCACCATGCCCTCCTGGGACAGGTAATGCAAAGAATCCGCATTCAGGTAGCGGCGAATTTCATCCTGACTGCAATTGGCCGCCATGAGTTTGCTGCGATCCGGAAAATCAATGCCATAAACGCATGGGTGCATGTGGGGAGGACAGCTCACCAGGACGTGCACCTCCCGCGCGCCGGCCTCCTTGAGATTGTGCACGCGCGTGCGGCACGTGGTGCCCCGCACGATGGAGTCATCCACAATAATCACCCGCTTGTCACGCACCAGGTCCGGAATGAGGTTCAACTTCACCCGGACGTTCATGTCCCGAATCAACTGGGTCGGCTGCAAAAAGCTGCGCCCAATGTAATGATTACGGACAAACGCCATTTCAAAGGGTATCCCGCTCTCCAGCGAATACCCCAGCGCTGCGCAGTTGCCGCTGTCGGGCACGGGCACCACCACATCGGCCTCGATGCGATGCTCCCGCGCCAGTTGGCGGCCCATCTCCACCCGCACCTTGTACACATTGCGCCCGGCGATGTGGCTGTCGGGCCGGGCAAAATACACGTATTCAAAAATGCAAAAGGCCTCCCGCTGATGCTCGGGAAAGGCCTGGATGCTCTTCAGCCCCTCCCGGCTGATCACCACGATTTCCCCGGGCTCAACGTCCCGAAGATAGCGCGCATGGATGAGATCAAAAGCGCAGGTCTCGCTGGACAACACATAGGCTCCGTCCAGAGTGCCGAGGGCCAGAGGACGAAATCCATGCGGATCCCGCACGCCGATCAACTCCGTCTCGGTTAGTATGACCAGGGAATACGCCCCCTCAATGCGCCGGACCGTCTGAACGAGGTTGTTTTCCGCCCCGCCCAGCGAAGGCTGGGCTAATAAATGCAAAATGATCTCGCTGTCCACTGTGGTCTGGAAAATGGAACCGCGCCCTTCAAGCTGCTCTCGCAGAATGGCGGCGTTGGTAAGGTTGCCATTGTGGGCAATGGCAATCTGCCCCCGGGCACAATCCACGGTGAGCGGCTGGGCGTTGCGCAGATGCGAGGAGCCGGTGGTGGAGTACCGCGTGTGTCCAATGGCAGCATGCCCCTGCAGATGGCGCAACACGTCGGCGCCAAAAACCTGGGACACCAGGCCCATGCCGCGGTGCACGTGAAACTGGCGGCTCTCGTCGCAGGTGACAATGCCTGCGCTTTCCTGCCCGCGATGCTGCAGGGCATACAGTCCGTAATACGTCAGTTCCGCGGCGTTGGGATGTCCAAAAACGCCGAAAACGCCGCAATAATGTTTGGGGTGGTACGGCATAGGTGCGCGCCCAATGCGCTCCTATTCCAACGGCTTTGGCCGGTTGGCGCAAGTCCAATTACCGGCCAAGCTACGGCAGGTGCGCCTCCTGCACTTTTGATTTGAATAATTTGCCCAAATAAGCATCAATTGTTTTGCAGTCCAATTGCATTAGTTGACATGAAACCAACGTCCGGCACCGTCCTGCCCAGGTTGTCTGACGCCCAACGCGAAGCGCTGATCAGCCTCCTGGGCGATGATGACCCGGCTGTCCACCAGGCCGTGCGGCAGAAGCTTCTGGCTTATGGCCACGAAGCGGCGGATTGGCTGCGCCCCCACCTGGCCAGTCCCGATCCTCTGCTGCGTCAACGTGCCAAAAGCATCGTGCTGCACTTTGCCCGGCAGGACGCCGACAATGAATTTCTGGCCTTCTGCCTGCGGCAGGGCGACGACTTCGACCTGGAGGAGGGCGCCTGGCTCCTGGCGCGCACCCAGTATGCCGACATTCAGGTGGAGGGGTATCGGGCGCTGCTGGATTACTTTGCCCAGGAACTTCGCCAGCGCCTGCGCCCCTGCTCCAACTCCGTGCAAATGCTGGGGGTGATGAACGACTTCCTCTTTGTTCAGGAACAATTTCACGGCAACGAGGAGGATTATTACCACCCCGACAACAGTTATCTCAACCGCGTGATTGACCGGCGCACAGGCAATCCCATCGGCCTGTGCACCGTATATTTGTTGATTGCGCGGCGCCTTAAAATGCCCGTCGCCGGCATCGGCCTGCCCGGCCACTTCATTTGCCGTTATCAGTCACCCACCGAGGAAATCTACATTGATCCCTTCAACGGGGGGCGTCTGCTGACCAAGGCCGACTGCGTAAAGTATCTGCACACGCATCATCATGGCTTGTACGATGAATTCCTGACCCCGGTCACCCCGCGGCGGATGCTCATGCGCATGTGTTCCAACCTGCACCAGATTTACCAGCAGCAGCGGCAATCGGAGGAGGCCATGCGCCTGCAACGCTATCTGGTAGCCCTGGCGCGCTGATCGTCCACGGGGCCAGTCAAGGCGATGGCGCCGACAGCGCCTCGATCAGGTAACGCAACTCCGCCTGCAAATCAGCTCCCTCCGGCAGGGTTTGCGCCACTTCCTCCCGCACGGCATGGCGAAAACGCTTGCGCAGTCGGTGCACAGCCACCTTTAAAGCGCTCTCACCCAGTCCCAGTTGAGCCGCAGCAGCAGCCGCGTCCAATGCTGCTCCATCGCCAGCCAGCCAGGGTTTCAACACCCTGAAATGTTCGGCACGACCTTCGGACACCATTTGCTCCTCCAAATTCTTCAAGGCGCGGGCCATGACCGTCAGGGCCCATTGCCGGTCAAACCAGGCGTCGGTCACGGTCGAGGTGGCCTCTGCCCCTTCCCTGGCAATGGCAGCAGTGGGGTGGGTGGTCTCGGATTCCAGTGGTTGAAGGATGACACCACCTCCACGTTTCAAACGCCCTTCTTTTTCGCGCCGATCTGCCAGGTAGTGCTTCAACGCCCCCAATAAATACGAACGGAAGCGACCTTTGGCGGGATGAGCCCCGCCTACCTGTCCCCGTTCCAGCAGCCGCGCAAAAAAATCATGCGCCAGTTCACGTGCCGCGTCCTCATGGCGACCCTCCCGTTGTAAAAAACGAAGTACTGGTTGATAATAAGCCTCGCACAACTCACTCAAGGCAGCACGGGCCTCCGGCGTACCCCCCTGACTGCGTAGAACCAGCGTCCAACGCGTTGGGCCGAAACCATGTCCATGAGAGGAAGGCGTCTTGTTCACCGGCTTCGATCAACGCTGGGCATGCGGCTTTCTACCGTCAAGTGCAAAACCGCTCCCTGCTTCAGGGCCCAGGAGAACAATGCTTGACGCTCGCCGGCACGCAATTCCAGCGTGCGTCCCACCCAGCCAAGGCGGTTGGTCTGCTGCATCTGGCGGGCTTCAGTTTCATCCACCGCCGGCGGCAAGGCCAAGGTGGCCCGATAGGTTACCAGGGGAGGAGCGTCCGCCCTTTCGTGGCGCACAAATTTTGTGCTTGCGGAGGTAACCCATGCATCCGGAACGGGACTTTGTAATCGGAAAACCTCCTGCGCCCTGCCGCTGTTCAGGGTATAATCAAAGCCCAGGCAAAAGTGCCGCCCCTCCTGCCACATGGCCACCCCGGTAAAAGTTAAACTGGTGGATGGCACTTGGGTGACTGGTGCCGCACCCAAAGCCACTTCCAACATACCTGCCTCGACCACCGGCACTCTGAAGAGAGGGATTTCCCTGCCGGGAGGTACTTCCAAGTTTTGTGCGACTAGTGCCACGGCGAGACTTTGCGCCAGCTCGGCTGCGGCGGAAACCGATAATCCGGCCGGCAGACGAATGAGGGCTCGTTCATGGCGCACCGAGGCCAATCCCGCCACCCCTTCGCGCAAGGCCAGACGCCTGACCTCGGTCTCAAATCCGTCACCCTGAGCCCTGACGAGGGATAGCCAATTCGTGTTCAAATTGGCCACGTAATCGATGCGCAACCATGGTTGATTTGCTTCCTCCACAACGGCAACTTCCGTAATCGTAAAACGCACCACGAGCGCAGTCTCGCCATCCCGCGCAGCGGCGGCCGAGACCAATTCCAAGGCTTCCTGCCAGTTGGTACCTCCGCCAACGATGGGGGAAGCACTGACTGCCAGATGACGAAAACGGTGGGTATAAGCCACCTGGATATAGATGGTTTCTGCCTTCTCCCCCACGCGCAGTTGCAGCCACGGCACTTTTACGGCATCCTGCCCCGGTTGAGGGAGGGGCAGGCGCAAGGGCGGCGGGCCTATTGCCAAAAGCTGTGCGTTCTCCAGCCTTGTTGTGCCGGCTGTCACTTCCTGCCCCTCGGCAGTCCTGAGGTTCATGGTGAACTCTGCGGGGTCGCCCCGTCCCTCGGCATCTGTGGCAGGCTCCAGTTTCACCTCGGCAGAGATATTTTCATCATCCGGTGCCACCAAAAACCCTCCAACTTCAGGTATTGCGTTGGTTCCTCTTATCAGCGTCACAACAGCCACCTGGCTTTTGGGCACCTTGACCACAGCGAAGCCGACAAGATTGGCGCGACTGGCATGTTGTTGAGCAGGCGCGGGCCACAAATGAACCTCCTTAAAGGCCGTCCATTGGTACGGCCGCACTTCAAAAATAAAGTTTTGAATGTCGCGAAGGGCACGCTTGGGAAAGGTGGCGCGCAGATGCCCGCCAGACTCACGTAACACCAGCCCCGCTTCCTTGGTACCATTGGCCAAGATGGCTGATATTCGAATTTCGAAGAAATCACGGTCGCGACATGCATAACTGGCCTGAACGACCGTGTGGCCCTCCTTCTCCTCCGTTGCCCCGTGGAAGGCAATTTTCCAATTCGTTTTGTCCAGCGCTACCGCATAAGCAGAAGAGGCCGTGATGGCATCCTGAGCCAGAGTGCGCCACGGGCCACGGGCCAGGCCCACGTAAATGGTGGTGGTTTTCTTTTCTGTCGGGAAGGCTGCACTCAGGAGGTAAAACGTGGTGGAGCCTTCACCGGCCGATGGGTTTTGCACCGTCTGACCGCTCCAACCATGAGCCTCCGGCAAAATCAAGCGAGGGCTGGAGTCCCCGGTCTGCACCCCATGCAATTCCAAGAGCATCTGCACCCGCCTTTCATCCGGCTGGGAATTTCGCCAGTTGGGTTCGGCTTTCATTGCCACAGACGGCGTTTTGTCCACCTGCGAGCCGTCGGGCTGCCACCAATAACCATCGCCGCGCTGGTCAGACAAGGCAGCCAGTTTGACCATCCCCGGCGGCAGCGGGTTGCTCTGCAGCAGGGAGGCATAACCATACCCCGCCTGCGAAGTTTTGCGCGACAAATAGAAAAATACGGGCGCAAGTATCACCAGCCCAATCATGATCAAGGCACCACAAACCCACTTTAACACCCCGCGCCGGCGCTCGCGCGGCGCATGAGACGCCCAACGGCTGGTGGCATAAATGGCCCAAAAAACAAAAGTCAAGGCACCTGCCGGCAGCAGCCAGGCCAGCATCCGCAAAGCCAGGGAAGGCTGGCCCGCAATCACATTGACAAACGGAAAGCCAATGGCCAGTACCAGTAGCAATAACAGGGGGCTGCCCAACGCCCCATAGATCGCCAGCGGCAAGCCACGCAGCCGGCCCTGGCTGTAGCGCATATCGCCAAGTGCCACCCAACCCAGAATAGACCCGGCCAGTCCTGCCAGACAGGCCGGGACACCAAAAAGGAGCAGCTCCGCCCAACCGAGTCCTCCTCCGGCAAAGGCCAGCACCAAGGGAGCTCCCGCCAGCACCCAGGCCAGGCCCGTTAAGGCTGCACTGATGATGGCTTTGACCGAAACCTTGGAAGAATCCAGGACTTGAGTCCCGGCTGGGCCACGGTTCGCGGGCGGAGAAGAGGGCGGGAAAAGCGCGCGTCTGGTCTTGCGCCTGGACCAGAACAACCAACTGGCCCACAAAACACCCGGCACCAGCGCCAGCAGGTAGGGCAGCAAGTCTTCCAGGTAGCCGCCGGGAGGACGGCCCTTGAGCCAGGACTGGAAGAAGACGGGCAGCGCCGAAACCATCCCAAGCAAGCCCAACAACCAAAGATGTTTGCCATCCAGACGTGAGGCAGGCAGAGGGAAGGTGGCCGGGGAGGATTCGGACAGTGGCAGGCCGATGGCCTGATGGATTGCTTCTCTCAATGCCTGTTGCCATTCTGCGGTATGCCGATTTACCGCCTCCACCGTTGCGGTGCCGGGAAGAATGGGGGCAAATAACAGCGTGCGAACCTCCCCCGCTTGCAGAAAGGAAATTGCCAGAAATGCCCTGCCCGCAGGTTTCACCCAGGCCGGGAAATGGCCCAGCGTGATGGAGCGAATACTGTCCAAAGCCAGGGCAAGACTTTGGGGTCCCTCCACATAAACAAGGCGGTCACTATACAATTTCCACTGGCCAGTCCCCAAATGCGCTGAGCACACACGTCCTGCCAAACTCTGGATATGCGCCAAAGTGCTGATGTAACCACGTGTTTCCCGCAACAGCACCGGCAGCGGCCTTGCTGCAACGGATGCTGAGCCGCTGGCAGTCAGGAGTTCCACTTTGGTTTTAACTTCCAGTGCGCTTTGAAAACGTCTCTCACGGTCCTTCTCCAGGGTGCGAAAAACAACTTCATCCACCGATGAACTGACCGGAGTGCGGGCGGAGGGCGGGGCAAAACGCCCAATGGGCAGCTCACCCGTCAGCATTTCGTAGAACACCACCCCCAGCGAATAAATGTCGGCCCGGTGATCCACTTGATTGGGAGACTCCAATTGTTCGGGAGCCATGTAGTGCGGCGTGCCCAACGTGGCGCCCGTGCCGGTCAAGGTCAATGGTGGTCGTTCCTCGCCGACCACCTTGGCAATGCCAAAGTCGGCAATTTTGACCCGGCCCCTGGCGTCAAGCAGAATGTTCTCGGGCTTGATGTCCCGATGCAACACGCCCTGCTCGTGTGCATATTGCAGGGCCTCACAGATTTTGGGCACGATAGCCAGGGCCTCGGTGGGGGAAAAACGGCCCGTCTGCATGGCCTGGCGAAGGTTCACGCCGTCCACATATTCCATCAGCAGGTAATAAAACTCCTCAGTTTTGCCGAAGTCGTATACGCTAACGATATTGGGGTGATTCAATTTGGCCAGCACCCGGCCCTCGCGGTTGAAACGCTCCGCAAAGTATGGATCGCGGGCCAGCTTGTCGGGTAGCAACTTCAAGGCGACCCAGCGGTCCAGGTGTGGTTGGCGGGCTTTGAACACGAATCCCATGCCGCCCCGCCCAATTAACCCCACAATTTCAAGGTGTGGAAATGCCGCTGCAATGCGTTGCAGTGACGGAATTTCCGACGTTCCAGTGGGGCTTCCCATCCCGTCCGTCGGCGCCGCCGCACCCACCATGACACATCGCGGACACAATCCCTGGGGTGCTTCGGCCGGTACTTCCGCCCCGCAGCGAGGGCAACGCTCTGGCTTGGTAGCATCAGTTGTCATACTAACTTCTTTCTGAGGCCTTTGGGCGGAAGGGTTACAAAGAAAATAGCTGCGAAACGTTTTTCTGACCACCAAATGTTTTCCTTCTCTGTGGGGACCGGGCCAACGCGCTTATTTGGCTGTAAAATTGATTTGCGGCAGGGCCGCCGCCTTCCCATAGTGGCATTCTATGAAGTCCATGACAGGTTATGGGCACGCGGAATGTGCCCGTGACGGTTACAAAGTCAGCGTTGAAATCAGTTCGGTCAACCGCAAGCAACTGGATTTGCTGGTGGTTTTGCCGCGCGACCTGGAGGTGCTGGAGGCGCAAATGCGAGATGTGGTGGCCCAGTCCCTCTCCCGCGGCAAGGTCACCGTCCGCGTCACCTTGCACCTCTCCCACCGCAGCGGCAAAGCGTGTCCCCGGCTGAATCATGAGCTCGCGCGTGCCTATTTGAAGGAATTGCAACAATTGGCCCGCGAACTGAAGCTGACCAGTCCGGTAACGCTCGATCTGGTGGTGCAGGCGCCTGGCGTGTTGGAATCCGACGAGGAAGCGCTCGATGCCGAAACGTTCTGGCCGGCGTTGCATACCGCCCTGCGTCAGGCGCTGGAGGCCATGCTGCGCACCCGCCAGCGTGAAGGCGCTCACTTGGAGAAAGATTTGGCGCGGCGCGTGGCCCTCATGCGCCGCAGTGCGGCCCGGATTCGCCGCCGCGCCCCCCTGGTGCAAAAGCGTTACCGCCAGCAGCTCGTCGAGCGCCTGCGAGCTGCCGGCCTGGCCCATCTGCCGGAGGATGATGAACGGTTGCTCAAGGAAATCGTCTTATTCGCGGATCGCTCAGACATCAGCGAGGAGCTGGCCCGGCTGGAAAGTCATTTCCAGCAATTTGAGGATGCCCGCCGCGCCACGGAGCCGGTGGGCCGGCTGCTGGATTTCCTGGCGCAGGAGATGAACCGCGAAATCAACACCATCGGCTCCAAGGCCAACGATGCCCTCATCGCACGCGAGGTAGTGCTCCTGAAGACCGAGTTGGAGAAATTCCGGGAGCAGGCCATGAACGTCGAATAGATGAAAGGGATGATTCACCTGGCCGGCCTCCCTCGCCTTCGTGGGCGGCACGCGATTCAGGGGGAGACTGAGAGTTCACGCAGACGTTCGAGGCGGCGATCGCAATACTCGGCCATCACGGGCAGGAGCGTCTTAAGCCGCTGATAGATGGCCTGCGCAGCCGGGAAGTCTTTCTGGTTTTCTTTCAGGGCCGCCGCCGCCAGCCCGGCCCGCCGCAACCAGAAGGGGTCCGCCGTCTCTTCGCCCACCAGGTTGCGGCCATAAAGCACATTCCGGTAGTGCTCATAGGCCTCGGCCAGCAAAGCCTCGCGCTGGGCCGGCTGAAGCGCCGCCTGTTTTTCTCGCACCAATCCCAGCCCCACTTCGGCCTGGCTGCGCACGGAAACCTCCGCCGCATTGGTCATGGCCAGTTGATAAAATTCCGCCGCACTGTCGTAATACTTGGGGTCCTGGGCGGCGAGCTGCAGGTAGCAATCCCCTATGCGCCCCCAGGCCGCCGGCACGAGCGGGCTGGTGGGATCTGTCTGCGGGATTTTGCTCAAAATCGTGATGGCGGTGGCAAATTGCTCATAAACATTGGTGGCCCCGAAAACCGGCAGGTCCACCATGGTGTCGCCATAGGCGAAGTAAGCCGACAACAACAAGGGGGTGGGCGTATTGGTGTCATTGATCAACACAAGAAAATAATTGGTGGCATCCCGCACGCTCTGCCGGGCCAGAGCAGCTCGGCCGGCCATTAATTGCGCCTGGTAGGTCAATTCCGAGCGCGGCCAGTTCGTGTTGAGAAAAAGCCGTTGGTAGTGGGTTTCGGCGTTGGTCAAATCGTTGTGGCGAAAATAATAGTTGGCAATCCAATACTCCGCCCGTGGCGCCAGGGAATGCTGCGGGAAATCCTGCACGAAACGGGCAAACAATTCGAGCGCATTGCTCTCCCGCCCTGCACGGTAATGCAGCCAGGCCCGGTCAAACTCGGCGGTGGGCACCTTGCGGCGGGCGGTTTCCTCCGCCGCCCACGCATTGTAGTGCTCCAGCGCCTCCTCCCAGCGGTTTTCCTGCGCATAGGTGCGCGCCATGGCCAGCCGGGCTTCAACCGCCAGGGGTGATTGCGGAAAACGTTGCACCAGTTGGGCAAAGACTTCGCGCGCGCGGGCGGGCTGATTCACGCGATTGAGCGCCTGGCCGAGCAGCAACATGCTGCGATCGCTGTAATAACTCTCCGGAAACCACTCCACCAATTGACGGAAAGCCGACTCGGCACTGTGCAAATCCCCCAGTTCAATGCTGGCGCGCAACACCTGATACAGCGCCTGATCCAGCAACTGCGTGCGAATCTCCGCCACTCCGGCATAATTGCTTAGCACGAGCTGAAATTGCACCAATGCGTTGGAGTAATCTTTTTGATAAAGGTAGGTATCGCCCAGCTTGAACTGCGCCACCGCCTGATCCGGCCCGGGGGGCAGTCGTTCCGCCGCCTGACGGAAAGCAGCCTGACTGGCCACGTAATTGCCGTCGAGCCACTGGCACCACCCGCGCAAGAGCAACGCCTTGGGCGTGTAGGGACTTTGTGGGAAATCCGTGATCACGCGGTTGAAGTGTCCCAAGGCCACCTGCAACAGATTCGTCTCGCCGGCGGTGGTCACGGCGCCGGAGACAGCCGAGGATCGTTCCACGTAGAGCCGCAGCTTCAGCTCACCCAGGGTAAATTGGGCCAAATCCTGCACCGGATCGTTGGGATAGGCCGCCACGAAGGCCTCGAGTTTTTGCAGGGCCTGGGCGTGCTGCTTTTGCGCCAGGGTCAACTCGATAACCTTGAGAAGGGCCTGCCGGCGTTGGGCCGGGGTGGCAATGTCGGACAGATTGGCTTCGTACACCCGCACCGCCTCGTCCCACTGTTGCAACTGCTCATAGAGGCCAGCCTGGAGCGCCAGCGTGTCAGCAATGCGCTGCCGCAAGTTGCCTGCCCGGGCGTATTGCATGAGCTTGTGGGAGGTGGCCAGGGCGTTCGTCAACCGCTGGTCGGCCATCTGCAGGCGGCACAGCAAATGGTGATGCTCCCAGGCCAGCTCGGGCGGCATCCGGTCGGCATTAAGCTTGAGCAAGGCGGCCTCACCCGCGCGGTATTCCCGCGTATGCCAGTAAGTTTCGCCCAACAACAGGTAGGCACGGACCACGGGAGGGTCTTGCAAACGCCCCGCCGTCATGCGCTGAAAATCACCCTCTGGCTGTCCCAGCAGCTCCTTGACGCGATTCCATTCCTGCAACTGAAAGCGGCACAGGGCTTCACCGTAGATGGCTTCCAGCCGCCGGCGCGACTTGGGAAAATCCCGCAAAAGCTGGGCATAGGCCGCAGCCGCCGGCCCATATTGTCGGGCCTCATAATGGGCCTCCGCAATCCAGAACCGATATTCGTCGGCCAACGTGCCTGACTGGGGAAAGTAGTTCTGCAACAACTCAATGGCGCCGGCCAGATTTTTCATTTTGAATCGGGCCTGGGCTTGCAGGAGCACGGCCTCGGCCAACCGGTCAGAGTTGGGATAGCGCCGCACAAAATCAGCCAGCTCGCGCTCGGCCAGATCATACGAGCCGTCATTGAATAATATTTGCGCTGTTGTCAGCGCGCGGCGTTCCGCGGCGCTGGTGGCCCCCTCCAGGGGCACAGCGCCCCCCATGGCCAGGGCGACAATCACGCCGCTCAGCCACAGCCACAAGCGGGCACGCATGGTCAACGGCAGCCTCATGCAGGGAAGGATTGTGCCGCGGGCAAGCCCAAAACGCGACTTAAAAAACGGCCGGTATGGCTGCCCGGCGTGGCCGCCACCTGCTCCGGGGTGCCGCAAGCCACCACCTGCCCCCCGGCGTCCCCCCCTTCCGGGCCCAAATCAATGATCCAGTCGGCGGTTTTAATCACATCGAGATTATGCTCAATCACCACCAGCGTGTTCCCCGGAGCGCGCAGCTTGAACAACACCTCCAGCAATTTGGCTACATCGTGAAAATGCAGACCCGTCGTTGGCTCGTCCAAAATATAGAGCGAGTGGCCGCTTTGTTTGCGGCTCAGCTCCGCGGCCAGCTTCAACCGTTGGGCTTCGCCCCCGCTGAGGGTGGTGGCAGATTGGCCCAGCTTAAGATAGCCCAGTCCGACCTCGGCCATCGTCTGGCAGACTTCGCAAATCTGGGGCACCGCCCGGAAGAAGGAAACCGCCTCGTCCACCGTGAGGTTGAGCACGTCTGCAATATTCAATCCTTTGTAGTTAATCTCCAGCGTTTCGCGGTTGTAGCGGCGGCCGCCACAGGCTTCACACGTGACATACACCGGCGGCAAAAAGTGCATCTCGATTTTGATCAAACCGTCCCCCTGGCACTTTTCGCAACGCCCGCCGCGCACATTAAAACTGAACCGGCCGGCATCATAACCCCGCACCCGCGCCGCCGGCAGCCGCGCGAACAATTCCCGGATGTGATTGAAAATGCCGGTGTACGTAGCCGGATTGCTGCGCGGCGTGCGCCCGATGGGCGTCTGATCAATCACCACAATTTTACTGAGCTTGTCGGCCCCCAGAATGGCGGTATGCGCCCCTGGCTGCTCCTTGGAACCATACCACTGGCGGAACAGGGCGCGCCGCAGGATGGTATCCACCAGCGTGCTTTTGCCCGAGCCGCTCACCCCCGTAACGCACGTCAACGTGCCCAGCGGAATACGCACATGGATGTTTTTAAGATTGTTTTCCCGGGCCCCCAGGATTTCCAGCCAGCCGCGCTCGGGAGCCGGCGCCACCCGCTTGCGCGGCACGGGGATGCTGAGATCCCCGCTCAGATAACGGCCGGTGAGGGAACGAGGATTGTTCAGAATCTCGGACAACCGCCCGGCTGCCACTACCTCCCCCCCATGCACGCCGGCGCCAGGGCCCAGGTCAATGATGTAATCGGCCCGCCGGATGGTGTCTTCATCATGCTCCACCACAATCACCGAATTGCCCAAATCGCGCAATCCCTCCAACGTGCGCAGTAATTTTTCGTTATCGCGCGGATGCAGCCCGATGCTCGGCTCATCCAGAATGTAAAGCACACCCACCAGGCCGGCCCCAATTTGCGTGGCCAGCCGGATCCGCTGGGCCTCGCCCCCGCTCAACGTCCCGCTCTCCCGATCCAACGTAAGGTAACCAAGCCCCACATCTTTAAGAAAGCCCAACCGGGCCCGGATATCCCGCACCAGGTCCTGGGCAATTTGTTTCTGAAAATCGGTCCATTGCAGGGCCGCAAAAAAGGCATCCGCCTCTTCAATGGACAAGGCGCATACGTCCATGATGGACAGACCCGGAATCTGTGGCGTCTTGTTTTCTTTATTTACCAAGGCGCTTTTCTTGAACCGGGCCGCCAGCGCCTCATCGCCCAGCGTCACGGCCAGGATCTCCGGTTTGAGCCGTTTGCCGCCACAGGCGTCACAAGGCTGGGGATTCATGAAAGCCTTGAGCCGGTTTTTGGTGAATTCACTTTCACTTTCCTGATACAGACGCTCGAGATTGGGCAGCACCCCCTCGAAAGGCCGGGTGATTTTGCTCATCTTGCCGGCCCGCCAAAAAGTGAATTCAATCTCCTCCGGGCCCGTGCCATAAAGCACTTTGTGCCGAAAATGCTCAGGCAGGTTTTTCCAGGGAGTTTCCAGACTTTGCCCATAATGCGCCGCCAGCCCCCGCAACAACGCCTTATAGTACACAATCATGCGCTTGCCCCCGCGGCGCCAGGGCAGAATCGCCCCGTCCTCCAAAGACTTTTCCGGGACGGGTACCACCAGCGCTGGATCAAACACCATTTTCTGCCCCAGTCCATGACACACCGGACAGGCCCCTTGCGGCGCGTTGAACGAAAAATGCTTGGGCGTTACTTTCTCATAACTGCGCCCGGTGACCGGACTGCAGGCGCGCGTGGAATGCAGGGTTTCCGTCCATACCTCACTGGCGGATGCCTCCGGCGGCTGATGCAAAACCACCACCGCATTTTCGCCCCACTTGAGGGCCGTCTCCACGGAATCGCTGAGGCGGATGCGAATTTTCTCGTCCACCACCAACCGGTCCACCACCACCTCAATGGTGTGACGCAGCTTGGGATCGAGCTTGATGCGGGTGTTGGCGGCCAGTTCGTGCATCTGGCCGTCCACGCGGGCGCGGACAAAGCCCTCCCGGGCCAGCCGTTCAATGACATCCCGAAACTCCCCTTTCTCATTGCGCACCACCGGCGCCAGCAGCATCACTCGCGTGCGCGGCGGCAGGGCCAGTATCTTGTCCACGATATCACTTGCTGTCTGCGGCGTCATGGGGGCGCCACTGTCCGGACAATGTGGCTGGCCGAGATGTGCGAACAGCAACCGCAGGTAATCGTAAATCTCGGTGGTGGTGGCAATGATGGAGCGGGGATTGGCTCCCGAACTCTGCTGCTCGATGGCAATCGCGGGGGACAGCCCCTCGATGTAGTCCACGTCCGGCTTTTGCATCTGGTCCAGGAATTGCCGGGCATAGGCGGACAGTGATTCCACATATTTGCGCTGTCCCTCGGCATACAGCGTGTCAAAGGCCAGGGACGACTTCCCCGACCCGCTCAGGCCGGTGATGACCACCAGCCGTTCCCGGGGAATCTCCAGCGTGAGGTTCTTGAGGTTGTGCTCACGCGCCCCGCCGATTCTGATGAATTCTTTTGCCATACCCGCAAAAGGGCCGCATAGACCAAGCTCCTCAGTTTAACTTGCCAGGGCGAAGAATCCAAGGATTTCCCGCATCACTCGCGCCGCTCAAACACCGCTGACGCTGCGTGCAGATAATAGATGCCGGCAAAATAGCCGTTTTCCCAGCGGTCACCCACCCGCAGCTCCCCTTCGACGGTAATGGGAATGTCCATGATGGGTCTGACCCCGCGCCCCTTGACCTGCACGTGGACCCATTCATTGACCCGTGGCACCTTGCCATAGCAACACAGGGTCTGATCGCGCATGAGCAAAAATTCCACCGTCAGCTCCTCATCCATGCGCACCGGCACCAGAAACCCGCGCAAACGCACCAGACGCCGATCAAGCTGGCGGATATGCTCAGGTATTTGGGCACGGACTTTCTCCCCCGCCAGGGCAGGGTTGCGGCGCCCGGCCGCCAGCTCGGCGTCCAGATTGAAGGGAAAGCTTGCCAGATAATCAAAGCCCAAGGTTAAAAAACCGCGGCTGTCGGGGACCAGCGAGGTGGGCAGGCTGATGTCATTGGTGTAAATGACAAACCCCGGCGGCAGATTGGCCATCTTCAATTCAGAACTCAGGGCATTGCTCAGCCCTTCCTTCTCCACCCGGTACTGAAATTGCACCAGGCGCTGAGGTAGCGAACCGGGTTTGTAACGCACTTTTCCCGGCCCGGCGGTTGCATTGGTGTTTGGGGGAAGGATCAACTCGCCCTGGAGGTTTTCGACACTGATGGGCGGGGCCGCCTCACGCCGCCACAACCACAAGGTCAGCCCCAGCGTCGAAAGAAAGACCACGGCAATCACCAGTTTCGCTCCAAGTGATTCGCCCCGGGCGCGCTTGTTGTATGCCGTTCGGTAATCCTGCACCAGGTTGATGTCGTTGTTTGAAACTGGCCTAAAACCGCCGATTTAGCAAGCCGCGGCCAGACGGCCTTCAGTCATCGTCCTCCGCCTTGACCCAACGCACCGCCCACGTGGGGTAGGGCGCCTCCGGGCCTTTCATGGCATGCCAGAGGATGCGGTTGAGCAAATCCTCGGGACAACGGTCCACCTGCTCCAACGGCAGCGTCAGCGAGGCCTGGGCATGCCGGCGCAGCAAGGCGTTCGCCACCCGTTTCGGCGGGGGATTCAACTCGTCGAGCGCAATGTTGTTGGGCCGCGCCTGGTAGGGCGTGAAATCAGGCGTCTCGGTAAAGCAATCAAACATCGGCGTGGCGGTGGCATCGAGCTGGTTCATGGGCGGCAGGCCAAGGATCAATTCAATCGTGCGCAGGATGCTGGTTTGGTTGTACTGCGTGCTCACCACGGCGCGGCGTTTGGTGTAGGGACTGATCACAAACGCCACGGTGCGATAACCGCTGATGTGATCCCAGCCATTCTGGGGATCGTCTTCAATCACGAAAATGCAGGTCTCCCGCCAAAACCGGCTGTGGCTGATGGCCTCCACGATCTGGCCCAGAGCCAGATCATTGTCGGCCATGTAGGCCGCGGGGGTGGGGCTGTTGGCCTTGGTGCCGCTGGTGTGGTCATTCGGCAGGCAAATCATCACCAGATGGGGAAACTGCCCCAGGCATTCAAACTCCTTAAGTTCCTTGATGAATTGCGCGGCACGAAAAACATCCGGAATGTCCATGTCCCAACCCACCGTATTCGTGGCCAGATGGCCGCGCAAAGATTCAATGGCGGGCCGGCTGCTGATATGGATGCCGTTGGTCAGGCCGAGAAACTGGCGGTAGGCATCCAACCATGAGGGCTTGGGACCCCGCCGGCGATCCAGCCAGAATTTGTCAGTGATGCCAAATTCGCCGTAGGAACGAAAGGTCTTGCCGTGGCCCAACACGAGGTCCCAGATAAAGCCCGCAGGCGAATAGGCCAGGGCGTCCACATCGTCATCCTCCATGCCGTCGGGATAGCTGCGCGGAAAACCGGCGAAGGATTTTTCCATGTAATCGGTGGTGATGCCGGTATCTGTCCACTGATGGCCGTCGGCGCTCAAGATGCCGGAGCAATAGGTGTTGTCGAGCAGCACAAACTCGCGGGCCAGCGCATGATGGTTGGGCGTGATTTTCTCGCCAAAAATACACAGCTCCGGATTCCCCCGCCCTTCCGGCATGTCGCCTAACACCTGATCATAGGTGCGATTTTCCTTGATGATATAGACCACGTGCTTGAACACGCTGGCCTCGCCCACGCTCTCGGGCACCGGCCGGGGCGGCTGGTGGGGGCGCGCCGGACGCGCGGCTTCGCGCAGAAGCGGATACCGCATATTCTGCAGTGCCGTGCGCGTCATCCCAGCCAGCGCGGCGCGGCCCGGCGCTTTGACAATGGACAGGCTGCCGAGGTATTGATGGCTGTTGTATTTCTCCTTTTGTCCCGGCGGATACAGCGCTCCGGAGCCGATACCCTTGATGTTGGCCACGATCAAGGTGTCCCGGTGCCGGTCATAAACCATGGCACCCGGATACCACCCCACCGGGATCAGCCCGCGCAATGTGGTCCGGCCGGGTTTGAAATCAAACACCGCCACGGCGTTCTGCGAGCCATTGCAGGCATAAAGGGTGTGGCCATCCCGCCCAAAAGCCAGGGCATTGGGCGCCGCGCCAAACAGGTCGGCGGGATTTTGCCGGGCGGTGAAGTTCTCCACCAGCCGCCCCGTTTGTGTCTCAAGGACACTTATTGTGTCCTCGGCGGCATTGGCCACGCAAAGATATCGCCCCTCAGGCGAAAGCGCCAGGCCGGAGGCATGCCGTCCAGTCAATATTTCCCGCTCCACCCGGTTGCCCGCCAGGTCAATCACGGTTATTGATCCCTCGCTGGCCACATACCGCACCCCGTCCACCCGCACCGCATAGCCGCGGCCCGCCGGGCCGGTAATATCATGGGTGCCCGGCGCGCGCCCGCCCCAGTTGCTCACGTAAGCCCGCGTCCCATGCAGGCGCACATCATACGGGGCCACCCCCACCGGCCACATGCGCAGGATTTTGCCGGTGCGGCTGTCCATTTCCGCCAGTTGATTCGAGAGATTCAAGACGACGTACAAACGCCGGCCATCCGCCGAAACGGCCAGTCCCGCCGGGATTTCCGCCTTGCGCCCCACCGCATTGACCTCCGGCAGGGGGATGGTGAACAATGCCGCCACCTGGCCGGCGCGGTCCACCTGAAACACTTTGATGCTGCCATTGACGTTGGCCAGGTAAAGCCGGGTGCCGTCCGGTGAAAATATCAGCCCTGTGTAGCTGACCTGGGCCGATTTGTCTGGCGTCAGAATATGCGTCGAAACCGGATCCGGCTCGGGATCCACGGCTTTTTCCGAGGGCATGGGCACGGTTTGCCGGTGCGCCCCGGTACGGGGATCCAGCACCAACAGGGCGTTGGTTTTGCCGGTGACCACCAGCAATTTCCCATCCGGGCTTAAGGCCAGGGCCTGCGGCCGTGTGCCGGGCAGAAGCACATGCAGGCCCGCCGGCGTCAGCACTTGATTGGCGGGCGTCACGAAGCGATTGCCGCCCGCCGGTCCCACCCGCTCGTGCGTGGCCCCGGAAGGTGCCGCCACAAGGACCATGTCGGAAAACATCACCAGGAAACCCGCCAGCAGCAGGAAACATCGCCATGCGCTGCGGCCCATGGGCCGAAAACAGGCAACAGGGTTTGGCATGACTTCAAACAAGCAGCCGTGAAGAACTTTGGCGAGCAGAAAAAGGAAAAAGGCGGCTGGCGGTATTCCTGAATTTCCGGCGAAGTTCGTCGCCGCAATTACACGGCAGGTTGCCGGAAGCCGCTTCAGTCCTTTTTAGGCGGCGATTTGTAGCTTTCAATGGCCTGGCCGGCGTGTTTGGCGGAGAGGGCCAAAAGGCGTTGGCGCTCCGCCTCCGGCAGCCCTTTGAATTCGCGCAGCCAGCTTGTGTTCTCGGCTACCTCCTTGGGCGAGGTGCAGCCGCTGACCAGCGCCGACACCGGCAGGGAATAAACGTATTCATGCATCTGCCGCGGAGTGACGCCCGAGCGGGTCAAGGGATTGGGGTAAGGTTGGGAGCCGAAACCCGGCTGGCCCACCATCGTTCCGTAGGCCATGGTTTTCATCGCCAGAATACCATATTGCCGCTGTTGCAATAACGGGAGCACGTTGGTGATGAAGGACTCATAATGAGGATCGCACAAATTGATGGGCATCTGGCAGGTGTCCAAGTCCAGCCCACGCTCCTTGAGGAGAGCCAGCATTCGCAAATGCGCCTGATAATTGGAATGGCCGGTGAAGCCAATAAAACGGGTTTTCCCCGAGCGTTTAGCCTCCAAAAACACATCCAAAACCCCGTTCTTCAGGCGGGTCTCAACATCCTCCGGCGAGGTGATGTGATGAATCTGCCAAAGATCCAGGTAATCGCACTTCATCCGCTGCAGCGAGCCGTCCAGCTCCTTGCGGGCCTCCGCTGCCGTGGTGGCGCTGCTCTTGGTCATGATAAAAACCAGGTCCCGGTACTTGGGCACGAGGTATTGCCCATAGCGCCGCTCCGCCTCGCCATCGCTGTAATTCTTGGCGTTGTCAAAAAAACGGCATCCGTGTTCCAGCGCCGCTTCGATGATGGCCTGTGTCTCCGCCGGCGTGCGTTTCAACTCCGCGTGATGTCCCCCCAGGCAGAACGCCGTCACCTGCACCCCCGTTTTTCCCAGCGGCCGGGTGGGCAATAACGCGCCCAAACGGTCACGGGCAGGCGAAGCTGCGTCCGGGGCGCCCGGCAGGGAGGACGGCAGCGCTGCCGCTCCAGCGGTGGCGGCAGCCAGAGAAGCAAGGAATTCGCGGCGTTTCATACAACTTTTAATGAATGAGCAGCATCATTTCTAACGGCGATGCCATTTGGCGGACAAGAATCCCCAACCCATCCCAATCAGTAATCCCGCTGTGTGGGCCGCGTTGGCAATCGGCCCCACCAGTCCAAACCAGCATACCCCAAACCACAGCAGCATCAGAAGCACCACCTCGCTGGCCAGGGTCATGCCAGAGGCGGGATCATACTTGCCACGCATCCAGGCATATCCAAACAGGCCATACACCACGCCCGACATGCCGCCAAAGCGGGGATTAACCATGAGGTACTGCGCCAGATTGGAGCCGGCGGCGATCACGAGCACGAGCAGCAAAAAATAAAGACTGCCCTTGCGCGCCTCCAGCAGCGATCCCAGTTGGAACAACCAGAGCATGTTGAAAATCAGATGCAGCGGTCCGTAGTGGATGAAAATGGGGGTGACCAGCCGCCAGACCTCCCCGTGCCTGACCTCGGTTAACTGGCCGGCCCAGCGGCTGGGATCGGCAATCATCAAGGGATAGACCACCTCCAAGTTTTTCCCGGCCTTGCTCACCACCGCCACGTAGGCGCAAATGCCTATCAGGACGAGCGTCAGCAATCCCACCCCAAAAGGACGGCTTCGCGGCATCACCTCTTCGGCGTCACGCACCCGCTCGGCGTATTCCTTCAGCTCCCGGCGCTCCGCCTCCAGCAAACGGGCGGCCTGGCGCGCGGCCTCCTTCCATTCAGTCGCCGTGGGATTGGAAAGAAAACGCTGCAACAATCCCGCCGCCTCGGCCAGACGGTCTTCATCGTGCACCCAGACCGCCCACCGGTTCGGCCCCTCGGCCTCGACCTCGTTGGCAATGCCCTTCGCCACCAGGCAATGGCTGAAAATCCGGGCCTGACTCTCGTTGGCTATGATCCCAATCTGCCGCATGTCGCTGCTCAATATGCTGTGAAAAATCTTTTCAAACCACTTTTTTTGCCGTCCTCCGCCGGCCGCCCCGGGAGGAACGTTTCCCGTAATGGATGGGACGTCCGGCCACGGCTACCCCACCCTGCCCCGCCAGGCGCTGCAGCTCGCGAATCTGATCCCGCAACAAGGCGGCCTTCTCAAATTCCAAGTTGTTGGCGGCTTCCAGCATCTCCTCCTCCAATTCACGCAAGGTCTCCTGCAAATCCAGATCCCCGGCAGTCTCGCGCAACACTGCAGCCGCCGTCTCCTGCTGTTGTTCGCGTTCGGCCAGCCCGGATTCCAGGGCCCGACTCACACTGCGGGGAGTAATGTTGTGCCGGCGGTTGTACTCCTCCTGTTTCTGCCGGCGGTAACGCGAAGTCTCCAGAAATTTCTGAATGCTTTGAGTCATCACGTCCGCATAGAGAATAACCTCTCCATGGAGATGTCGGGCCGCCCGCCCCGCCGTCTGGATCAAACTGGTGGCGCTCCGCAAGTAACCCTCCTTGTCCGCATCCAGAATCGCCACCAGTGAAACCTCCGGCAAATCCAGCCCTTCGCGCAGAAGATTGATGCCCACCAACACATCGAAGGCCCCCCGGCGCAAGTCACGCAATATCTCCACCCGCTCCAGCGCGTCAATTTCACTGTGTAGATAACGGACATTGATGCCAATGTCCCGCAGATAATCCGTCAGCTCTTCTGCGGTGCGTTTGGTCAAAGTAGTCACCAGCACACGCTCTTTGCGCTCCACCCGTTTGCGGGCCTCTTCGATCAAATCATCAATCTGGCCACGCAAGGGTTTCACCGTCACTTTGGGATCCAGCAGGCCGGTGGGCCGCACAATCAGCTCAGCCACCCGCCCCTCGCTCCAGGCCAGCTCACGCTCCCCCGGCGTGGCGCTGACGTAAATGGTCTGGCCCTGCAGACTCTGAAACTCCTCAAAGTTAAGGGGACGATTGTCCAGCGCACTGGGCAGACGAAAGCCGTAATCCACCAACACCTGCTTGCGCGAACGGTCCCCGGCGTACATCCCGCCAATTTGGGGCACGGTGGCATGAGATTCGTCAATCACCAGCAAATAGTCCTTGGGGAAAAAATCCAGTAGCGTGCAAGGACGCGATCCCGGCGGCCGCCCCGCCAGATGCCGGGAGTAATTCTCAATGCCCGGACAAAAACCCATTTCCTCGAGCATCTCCAGATCATACTCGGTGCGCATTTTAATGCGCTGGGCTTCAATAAGTTTGTTGTGCTTCTCGAACCACGCAATGCGCTCGGAAAGCTCCTCCCGAATGGCCAGCAAAGCCGGCCGCAGCTTTTCGGCGGGCGTCACAAACTGCTTGGCCGGAAAAATGGTGGCCGCTTGCAGCTCTTCCAGACGATGGCCGGTCAGGGGGTCAAACCGGGTCAGTCGTTCAATCACGTCGCCAAAAAACTCCACCCGCAAGGCATCCTCCGTCCCGGCAGGGCAGATTTCCACCGTATCGCCGCGCACACGAAACTGGCCGCGGGTAAACTCAATGTCGTTGCGGTTGTATTGCAGATTCACCAGCCCTTCCAGCAACTGCTCCCGGGTCATTTCCTGCCCCACCCGCACTTTGACAATCATGGCCTCATAATCCTCGCGGCTGCCGATGCCGTAGATACATGACACACTGGCCACCACAATGACATCGGAGCGGGTGAACAGCGCGCTCATGGTGGAGAGCCGCATCCGCTCAATGGCCTCGTTAATACTGGAATCTTTCTCGATATAGGTGTCCGTGCGCGGAATGTAGGCTTCCGGCTGGTAGTAATCGAAATAACTGATGAAGTACTCCACCGCGTTGCGCGGAAAAAAGGACTTGAACTCCGCGTACAGTTGGGCGGCCAGGGTTTTATTGTGGGAAATGACCAGCGTGGGTTTTTGCACCCGCTGGATCACGTTGGCAATGGTGAAGGTCTTGCCGGAGCCGGTCACCCCCAACAACGTCTGGTGCCGATGCCCGGCCTCCAGAAAACGGCATAGTTGCTCGATGGCCGTGGGTTGATCTCCCGCGGGTTGGTAGGGCGCCTCAAGTTCAAACATGCCAGGCCAACACTAGGCCCCTCCTGACAGTGTGTCAACGCAAGGGCCGTCAACGGCTGCGCCGGGAAGGCTCGCCCCCGCTGTTGCCACTCGAAGGCGGCGTATAACTGGGCGCCGGACTGCGCGTCGGCGGAGTATAACTGGACGGAGGCGGCGCGCTGGGCGTCAAACTGCGAACGGGCGGCGTATAGGAGGGGGATGGTGCCACCGGCGCCGGCCGCGCAGGTGGATTGTAGGCCGCGGTGGGCGGCGGGTTGGCCGGGCGTTGATACTCAGGCGGACTGATGGGAACCTGGTTGCGCACTTCAGTACTAGCCGGCGGGGTGTAACTCGGAGCTGGCGGTGCCACCGGAGCCGCGCTGGGTGGGGGCACGATGGTCCGGCTGGGCGGTACGGATGGTGCAGTTGGAGTGTAGGAAGCCGTGGGCGGCGCTGGCGTGGCTGGCGGTGTTATCGAAGTCCGATTGTCATTGCGGGTGGGTGGAGTGTAGGAAGGCGCGGACGGCGTGGACGGCGTTTCCCGCCGGGTGGGCGGTGTGTAACTGGGCGTGGAAGGTGCCGGCACACTCTCCCGTCGTGTCGGCGGTGTATAGCTGGGTGTCGTAGGGGTGGAAGGCGCCGCCGGTGTTTCGCGGCGCGCGGGCGGCGTATAACTGGGTGTGGACGGTGCCGATGGTGCCGCCGGAGTTTCACGCCGGGTCGGAGGCGTATAGGAAGGCGCGGTCGGCGTGTTGGGAGTGTTAGGGCCTTCGCGCCTCATTGGAGGGGTGTAACTGGGTGAAGGCGGCGTGTAACTGGGCACTGACGGTTTCGCCGGCTCAGCCTGCGGAGCTGCCGGGGCCACCGGAGCCACGGGAGCTGAGGGACTCAAATCCCGCCGTGGGGGGGTATAAGTGTTGCCCGAAGGCGTGCCCCGCTCCCCGGCATTGGGCCGCGTTCTTTCGCCCACGCCTGTAGGTGTGCCGCTGGATTCTGGCGCAGGGGTCACGCCGGTAGGAGGCCGGGCGCCACGCCCACGCGGCGAGATCACCACCTCGGGCGAGGATGAACCACTTGCCGGGGGACGCGCGGCAGGAGGCCTGGTCTCACCGCCTGCCGCCGGTCCGGCAGCCGGTGGCACTCCAACCGGCGCCAGCCCGGTCCGTGTCCTTCCAGAACCAGTCTCAGAAGGGGCCGCTGAGGGCGTCCCTCCGGCAGCCAAATTGGCCACATTGGCGGCACGTTGTTCACGGCTCAAGACCGACACAGCGGGCGGCGGGCCTTTGACCGGAGGCGCATCCCCCTTGGCCACCGCCGGGCTGACGGTCGGCAACGTCTGCCGGTAAACCACCGGCTGGTTGCCTTCACGGGCCACCCGGTCCGGCCGCAGGTCCGCACGCTCAGTAGCAGGCAAATCACGCACCGCCAGGGTCGGAATTTCGCTGCGGGTGTGCCGGACGATTTCCTCGCGGGCGATGCCGCGATTGACGATGGTGTTGTTGTCTCCGTGAATGTAATTATTAACGATCGTTGTGTTGTTATAGATGGTCTGCGCCTGTTGAGCCGAGGCCACGTATTGATGCACATGGGGCGAGGTGAAATGCCGTGCGCTTACAAACGTGTAGTGGGCATGCCCCAACCCAAACCCAAATCCCACACTCACCCGGCTGCCGTGGTAGGTGAAACCAACTCCCACCGCGTAGTGCGCGCCCGGAGGCAGGGGCGCCCAGCCACAATAACCATCGGCATACCGCCACGTAACCCACGAAGGCCCCCAAACCGTGTCCGGCACCCACAGCCATCCATACGAGCCATGCAGATACCAGCGCCCATAATGGAAAGGCGCCCAGCCCCACGTGTAATCGGATTGCCAGTACCAGCCGTAGGTGGTGTAAATCCAACGCCCGCCGTGGCAATAGGGACGCCAGTCCACATGCACCACCGCCACCGTGGGCCGCCAGCAGTAACCATAACCGCTGACGTAATACCACGTGCCATACGGGGCCAATGAATCATAGAAGTATTGATAGGTCACCACCGTCTGCGGCTGGGTGACATACACCGGTTGTTGCACCACCGTGGTGGTGGCCGGCGGCGCAGCCTGGGTTTGATCCGGCGCAGGCTGCGATGACGGGGGCGCCGGAGGGGCGGGCGCTGGCGCGCTCGTCTGTGCTGGCGCCTGATTGGTGGCCGGCGCCGGCGGCGCCGGTTGCGCCACCGGTGCGGGACCTTCCTTCCGTAACATCGCCTTAATCACCTCTTCAGGAATCCCCAAATCATTCAAGTACACAATTTCATCCGCGGTGAGCGGAAACGCATGCGGCGCCTTGTTGATGAATTCCAGCATCAAAGCAGGCGAAACTCCGGCCTGCGCCATCTTGACGATGTCGGCCACACCCGGCGAGAGATTCAGCGTGGAGGGATCAAATTGTTTCTTGAATAAAACCTCTCCCTCCGGCACGGCATTGGTCCCAGCCGCATTGGTGGTCATCAAATTGGTGGAAACTGCTGCCGCCACAACGGCGTTGGAAATCACCGGAGCCGCCGGAGCCACCGGCGCTGCCGGGGCCAGTGGGGCATTGGAAATGGTGCCGGTCATGGCCGCCGTGGTGGAAGAGGCGGCCTGGTCTTCGTAACAGGCGCTCAGCAACGGCGCCAGCAGCAAGACCCCAAGGCCTTGCAGCATTCGTCGAAATGGTGTTTTCATATCGCGGAGGCAGTCATGCTGCCAGTTAGGGCCGCTTCATTAGGGTAATCCATCTCCCCGGCTTTTGCCAGCCGCGCCCATGGAGTTTGCGGCCTGTTGTTCATTCCAAAGATTAGACCACTCCATGAAAAGCATTATTCAGACGGGGGATTTATGCCGCAAAACATTCTGCCTCAACAACTTCCATAACTGAATCAGCTACTAAAACCGCCCTCTTGCGCCCCCATTCTGCGCTTCTAACCCCCGCGTGCCATGGACTCCAGCCAGTCACACGTGCGCGGAAGGATGTTGTCCCAGTGAAGTGCTTTAGCGCGTTCCCATGCGGCCCGGCGGCACTTCTCATATTCCTCCGGCTGTTTCCAAAAATACAACACTCCTCGCGCCAGCGCCGCAGGAGTTTCCTCCTCCACCACCAGACCAGTCTGGCGGTGGACCGTGGATTCAGCGAGGCCGGTCACCGGATAGACCACCGCCGGGGTGCCCATCGCATTGGCCTCAATCACGTTGAGTCCCCATCCCTCCCGCACCGAGGCGTGGAGCAGCAGATGGGCCTGACGCAATTCTTCATCCTTGGCCGCCTCTGCCAGCGGGCCAGTGAACCGCACCTCGTGCGTCACCCCCAGCGATTGCACCAAAGCCCGCAAGCGGGACTCATCTTCCCCCCCGCCCACGATGGTCAAGTGTGCGGGCACGCCTGCCTGCCGCAAAAGTGGCAGGGTGTGAAGGGCATGATCAATGCGTTTATTGGGTGCAAGCCGCGAAACCACAATCAGCCGCACCGGCGCCAGCAGCGGTTTGGGCTCAAGCTGCGGCAGGGCCGGCGTATGAATGCCGTTGTAAAAAACATACACCCGCCTGACACCGCTGCGGCGCAACTGCTCGGCCGTGCCCTGGCACACCGTCCAGAAAGGCACTTTCCGATAAAGCCAGTGGGTCCACCGCTCCTGCCAGCGGCCCAGCGTGGCCGTGGGCTCCGGGTAAAAGGAGTTCCAAATCGGGCCAAGCACCTCGTGAATGTACGCAATACAGTGAGTGCGACACCACCAGGGCGCATACCAGGGGATGCCATGATGCTGATCAATCACCAGGTCAAAACGGGGCTGTTGCCGGCACCACCGCCGCGCCGCGGCCACCGCCTGAAACATCTGCCCGGCGCGCACCACGGTGATGCCATCGTACACCTCCTGCGGTGCGCCTCCGGGAAACGCATAAGAAAACCAGAAAACCTCATGCCCCCGGCGCACCAGTTCCCGCAGGTGGGCCAGGGAAACGCGCTCGGCCCCGCCGGCCTTGGGGCTGAGGGGGTCGCGCCAGTTAAGCATCAGAAACCGCATGTTGCCCGAGGGCGGATTGTGGCGGGCGTCCCTGGCCAAAGCAAGCGCCCATTGGCCCCGCGAAAAAGCTTGCGGGGCTCCAGCGCGGCTTGGAATAGTTGCCGCTCAGCAAACAGTACCGGCTTATGAAAAAAGTGCGTTTGGGCATCATCGGCATGGGGAACATGGGACGTTTTCACGCGGATTACCTCCTCAAAGGACAGGTGGCCCGGGCGGAATTGACCGCCGTCAGCGACGCCTACACCCCCAACCTGGCCGCCTATTCCCAGCTTAAAACCTTTGACAGCAGCGAAGCGCTGATTCGCTCCGGCGCCGTAGATGCCGTGATCATCGCCACCCCGCACTTCCTCCATACCACCATCGGCATGGATGCCTTGAAGAACGGCCTGCATGTGCTGGTGGAAAAACCCATCTCGGTACACAAGGCTGACTGCGAACGCCTGCTGGCCGTGCACACGGATAAACGCCTGGTCTTCGCGGCCATGTTTCAACAGCGCACCGACCCCCGCTACAAGCGTATCAAACATTTGATTACCTCGGGGGAGTTGGGCCAAATCGTCCGCACCAACTGGATTGTCACCGACTGGTATCGCACCGAAGCCTATTACGCCAGCGGCGGCTGGCGCGCCACCTGGAAGGGCGAAGGCGGCGGCGTGCTGCTCAACCAGTGCCCGCACAATCTGGACATGCTCATCTGGCTGGCGGGCGCCCCCTGCCGGGTGCGCGGTTTTTGCCAGTTGGGGCGTTATCACAACATCGAGGTGGAGGACAACGTCACTGCCTACTTTGAATACCCCAACGGCGGCACCGGCGTCTTCATCACCTCCACGGGAGAAGCCCCTGGCACCAACCGCCTGGAAATCGTGGGCGAACGCGGGCGTTTGGTGCTCGAAGGCGGGCGCATCAATTTCACGCGCAATGAAGTGTCCATGCTGGAGTTCAGCAAGACCTCCAAGGCCGGCTTCGCGCGGCCGGACATCTGGAACGTGGAAATCCCAGCTCCCAACACCGGCGCCGCTCACCACGAAATCACGCAAAACTTTGTGGACGCCATCCTGGACGGTGCCCCGCTGATTGCACCGGCCGCCGAGGGCCTGCATAGTGTGGAGCTGGCCAACGCCATCTTGTATTCCTCCTTGACGCAGCAAACCATCGAACTGCCGCTGGACGGCGCATCCTACGAGGCCAAACTCAATCAACTCATCGCAGAATCCCGTTTCGAGAAAAAAGTGGTGCAAACCACCGCCGAGGATTTTACCAAGTCCTTCAGCCGTTAACCCCGGGCGTCATGCCCAGGCGCCCATGGCCCGCAGGGAGGCATAGTCTTTTTCGCGTCCCGGGCCGGGCCGTCCCAGGATGACGTGATCCAATACCTCAATCCGGAGCAAATAACCGGCCCGGATGAGATCGCGCGTGAGGCGCAAATCCGCCTCCGAAGGCGAGGGATCGCCGCTGGGATGGTTGTGCACCAGAATGATGGCCGAGGCATTGGCCGCAATGGCCAGCCGGAACACATCGCGCGGATGCACCGTCACACTGTCCAGGGTCCCCTGGGCCAGTTTTTCCACCCGAATCAGTCGCCGGCGGGTGTTTAAGAGCACCAGTTGAAACTGCTCCGTTTGATACTGGGCATTCTCTTCGCGCAACAAGTCCGCCACCTTGTCAGGCGAATCTAACAATGGTTGCTCGTGAGCCTTCTCCCGCGCCATGCGCACTGCCAGTTGAAAGGCCGCCAGCAACGTCACCGCCTTGTCCCGGCCCACACCGGAAATCTTGCATAACTGCTCCACGGTCGCCCGGCTCAAGGCCTCCAGCGAGCCGAATCGAGCCAGCAAGTCCTCGGCCACGTGAATCACATTGCGGCCTTTGGTACCGGTGCGCAACAGGATGGCCAGCAACTGCGCATTCGAGCAGCGCTCCGCTCCAAAACGCGCCAGGTGCTCCCGCGGCCGCTCGCTGAGGGGAAAATCGCGCATTAAAATGGGGGCAACAGCCTCGCGACCGTCATCCAGGGTGGAATCCATGCCGCCATTATCCTCCGTGCCTGCCCCAGCGCCAAGCCAGAACTGCAACGACCAAACACGCTGGCGCTGCCGCCATCGCCGGGCTGGCTGCGCCCTGCATTAAAAGTTCGCCAGCCGGGCCAAGATTGATTAGAGTAGCCGGGTAATTCAGAACAAACGCATGTCTCCTATGAAAACATTACCTCGCCTCATGTCTCGTTGGAGCGGTTTATGCATCACGCTCATGGCCGGCCTGGCCTGGATGGCTTCCCATGCCACCGCCGCCGACTGGCCGCAGTGGCGCGGCCCCCAACGGAACGGCCTTTCCCCCGAGACCGGCCTGTTGAAACAATGGCCTGCTGGAGGTCCACGCCTCTTGTGGCAGGTGAAGGATTTGGGTCAGGGTTATGCCGCCCCCGCGGTGGCAGGTAATCGTCTGTACGTGCTCGCCAACGAGGGTCTGGAAGACGAATTTGTGCAAGCTCACGACGTGGCGGACGGCAAACGTCTTTGGCGTACCCGCCTGGGCAAGGTGGGGAATCCCAATCAACAACCGCGTTTTCCCGCGGCCCGCTCCACGCCCACGGTGGATGGTGAAATGCTGTTCGCCCTGAGTTCCGATGGTGACCTGGCGTGTCTGGAAAGCGCCACCGGCAAAATTCGCTGGCAAAAGAGCCTCCGCGAGGATTTTGGGGGCAAGCCCGGCACCTGGGCCTATGCCGAGTCCCCCCTGGTGGATGGTGAGGTGGTGGTTTGCACCCCCGGCGGCAATGAGGCCACCCTGGTAGCTTTGAACAAGAACAACGGCAGCGTCCTTTGGAAATGCCCCATCAGCGGCGCCAATGAAGCCGCCTATGCCTCGGCCATCGTGATCGAAACGGGCGGCCTCAAACAATACGTGCAAATGATCTCCGGCGGCCTGGTCGGCGTGGACGCCAAAACCGGCAAGCTGTTGTGGCGCTACGACAAAACCGTCAGTAAATTTAAGGCCAACATCCCCTCCCCTGTGGCCCGGGGCACCTGGATCTTCAGTGCCGGCGCCGGCACGGGAGGAGGAACGGTCAAGCTGGGCATGGCCGCCGGCAGTGTGCAGGTCGAAGAAGTCTATTTTGGCCCCAAACTACCCACCGCCATCGGTGGCGCTGTCCTGGTGGGCGATTATCTCTACGGCACCAGCGCCCAAGGCTTAATGTGTCTGGAATTCGCCACCGGCCAGGTCAAATGGGAAAATCCCTCCCTGGGGGCCGCCTCCCTGCTGTATGCCGATGGCCTGTTGTATCTCCACGGCGAGAATGGCGCGGTGGCTTTGGTGGAAGCAACGCCCGAGGCCTATCGTGAAAAAGGCCGCTTCAATCCACCGGATCGTCCCACCCGCAGCCAACCCATGGAAAAATCCTGGGCTTATCCTGCGCTGGCCAACGGCCGTCTTTTCCTGCGGGATCACCAACTGTTGTGGTGCTATGAGGTGAAGGGCGGTGCGGGGGCGAATTAGCCCTTAAAAATCAGGGGCTTCGGAAAACTCCGAAGCCCCTGGATTTGAATCCGCTCCCCGCCTTCAATGAAGGCGGCCATCGCTTACGGCCCTGTCCCCAGCCGATAATACCGTTGCGGCGCGTTGGTGGTCCCCACCGTCACGGTCACCGGCTGGCCGGAGCCGGTATAATTGGTCTGAACCTGCCACGGCACCGCAGGCGCCAAACTGTCCTTGTATTCCAGCCGATACTGGCGGCCCGGAACTGTCTGGAACTGGAAGCTCAATGTCCGGGTAACTGGATTGACCACGGGCGACACCAACTGCGGCGGGGCCGACGGCGCGCCCAGCCGGTTGGGCGCGCCCGGCGTGGGGCTGACCATGAAATAACGTGTGGCAGCGCCATCGGGGAATCGCCCTTCGCTGACGTCGTTGGTTTGGCGCCCAAAAACCACCGTGTCCACCGGCGCACCCTCCGGCGTGAACAACCCAATGGCTTCGCCATCCAGATTCAATCGGAAGTTCACATGCAGATGCGTGCGATTGCTGTTCAACGCAGGGTTGTTGTCCGCCCAAACCAGAAGGAATCCGCCCGGCGGAATGACCCATCCCTCGGGGATGCGGAACATGAAGGGATTGGTGAGCCGGTCACTTAAATAATAACCGCCCAGATTGGCGGCAGCCGGCCCCGGATTGTACAACTCAAACCAATCGTCGTATAAGCCGGTCACAGGCTCAGCCAGGAAGTTTTGATTGCCCGCCATCCACTCGTTGATAAACACCGTCAGCGGAGCTGCGGCACCGGTGTTATTGGTGCCTGCTGTGGCAATTTGCATGACCTGCCGGTAGAAAGGCTGGCCGTCGGGCACTGAACCATAGGAGCACGAAGCTGGAACTCCACGGTAATTCAAATAATCCACCACCTGCGGCGCCGCATTAACCAGCCGTGCCAGCGCCAGGGTGCCCGTCCCAGGCGTTGGACGGAACGAAGCATGATACTCGCGGCCCGTCGTCCGCCCCGGTTGACCATCCAACCACACCACCAAAAACTCGCCCGGTTGGATGAATGCGTCAGCCGGGAAGGGCCACTCGGTGAGATTCGTATAACTGGATGCCAGGATCCAGCCTGCCAGGCTCACCGCGTTGGTGCCGCCATTATAAATTTCCACCCACGGCTCCCGGCGGCCGGCACCGTCCACGGCCCCCGCCGTATTCTCTGGTTGAATCTCGTTCAGCCAGATTTCCGGATAAGGCGGCATCACGGCGCTCACACTATTAGAAGTGCCCGGCGTGGCACCAGGCGGCGGCGCGGCGCTGTGCGTGTAATTCATGGTGCCTGGCTGTAAGCGCGTGGTGAAATTGGGGTTGCCCGGCAGGGGGTAATACCAATAGCTCAAGGTGTATGGACGGCCCGTTGGCAACCCCGGGCTGAAGGCCTGCTTGAGCGAGGTATTGTTAACCACCACCTGCGCATGGGTGGCCCGTAATCGCACGCTGTACTGGCCGGAGCGAACCAACGTGGTGCTTAACTCGGCGATCTGGTTGCTGAGCGGCAGCGTCCAACCGTTGGTCAGGGGCAGCTCAAAGTCGCCGTTCACCAGGAGGTTGGTGCCCTGCTCGGCCACAAATCCCTCCACCAGCTTCACGTCATCGAGATAAACCTCGCCCAGCCCATTTAGGTACATCACCAACTGGGCAGTGCCGATCAAGTTGGTCCCGGTATAACTGACGTAACGCCACCCAGACGAGGGAACACCCCAGTTGCTGACCCGCCGGTTGTCCTGCTGAACATCCAAAAGCTGCAAGGCCATGCCATTGGTGGCAGGCGCCCAAGGAGCCTCGCTTTCGTACCGCACCCGGTTGACCACCACCTCCGATCCCGCTTCCACACCGGGCCGCAAGAGGGTCAGCGTCTCTCCCCCGCTCTGAAGATTGCCGTTGAACACATCGTGCAACGGCGCGTTGGCGCCATAGGCGGCATAGTAGGCATTGCGATTCTTGGCCACCACCAAATACCCCCGCGGCGGAATCAGTGATCCTCCCGGGAAAACATAGGACAATCCATTGATGCGCCAGCCGGAAAGATCAAACGTGGTGTTGGAGGAGGTATTAAACAGCTCCACATACTCCGCGTCCGGCACCGCTGGATTGGCCATGATCTCACTGAAAACCACTTTGCCTTCGGGCGATTCAGTGGGCTGGGTAACCACCAGCCGGACCTCGCTCACCGCACTGGTTATGGCGTTGCCGAAATAATCGCGTCCCGTGATCCGGATGGTATTGGTGCCCTGCGGCAACGCCAAACGCAGACTCCAATCCGTCATGGTCGTCCACGTCACCGGATAAGCTATGCCATTCACTTCAATCGTGGCCACCTCCAGGGGCGCCTTGCCATTAAGCACCACCGAGTTGGTGCTGAAGCTCTGCGTCGTGGCCGTCGGCCCAAATTGTGTCGTATCAAACGCCGCCGCCTGGGCCGCAATGCCGTCCCGGGCCGACGCGATCCAGTCCTTGATCGGCTGGGGGGTGGTCGCCGCCAGGCCGCTGGCGCGGAATGCCGCATAGCGGGCATCCATCAGGGCCTCGATGTTCTGCGGCTGCATTACCCGCAAGGCCAGCTCCTTCAAGGCCCGCCAGTACATACGGCGGAAGGTGGGATTGCCGGGGTTGCTGGGGTTGGCGGTGGGATTCGAATAAATCCGCTGCCAAGCCGGGTCCGCCGCAAACGAACCGCTGCCCGGCACCACGTACTCCAAATTCTGCGCCGGCCCCCAGGAGATGCGGTTGCCCAGCACGATGCTGAAGTCAAACATGAACAAGGTCCATGGGACGTTCGGGCTCACGTAACCATACACGTTCTGTTGATTCTGGATGCCGAAGCAATCCCAGTTGCCGGCCGCATGGTTGGCCGCCACCAATCGCAGCCAGTTTTCCATGTTGGCCACTTTCATCATGTTGCTGACGTAGGTGGGGCTGTTGTACGCATTGGCGGCCGTGATGAGATTAAAGACGTTGGTGTAATTATTGTTGTTGTCGGCCGTCTCACGCACCTGGTAATTCCACCGGTAACGCGCCAGTTTGTAGGCGCCGCCCGTCGTCGTGAAGGGTCGCAGCGAGGCCCATTCCTTGTTTTGCCACGGGGTGTTGGCATTGTTCCCCGTGCTGGGCGCGCCCCCTTCAAACCAGGGTTGAATCTTGTAAAGATAACCCCCTTCATCATCCGGGAAGTAAGAGTCAGGCACACTGACACTGGGGCGCAAGGCATCCTCCATCAACTGGCCACGGCGCACGCCATTGACATACACCATCACATAACGGCGATAAACCCACGGCAATCCCAGACCGCGCAATAATTCGTTGGCCACCTGCTCCCGCTGGAGGGTGCTGTCGTTAATGTTGGCGTTGGCATTGTCATCCTGAATGTCATTGCCAATCCAGTGAATCTTGTTGAACGAAGCATGGCCCAGCAGCTTGTCATCGCTGGGCATCTGCCATGTGTAATGACACGCCCGCGTGCCGGCGGGGCCGTCAAAGGCCTGATGATATGGGCTGCCGGCATAGCGGGCGCCCATGTTGTAGATCACGCGGCCGTTGTACACCAGAGTGCCATCAATGTCCTCGTTGCTCAACACCGGCAGTGTCACCCACCGGGTGACGTTGGAGGCGGTCAGCCACAAGTGGTAGGTGCCAAAGGCGCTGGCCGGCTGCGGCTCGCCCCAACGCACCACACACTCACGCGCCGGGCTGTTGTCGTCCAACAATTCCGGGAAACGGCCTTGTACCCCGCCCCCGTCCTGGGCCACCACCACAAAAGCCACCGTCACTCCCGCAGCTTGACCCGGGATCAGGGCACTGTATATGCCGTCCCCGGCAACTTCATCGCCCTGCGTACCATCATCCCGCAGTGGCACCTCCGTGTAGGAGCTTTGATTGTCCAGCCGGTAACGCAACGCCCCCGTCACGCCGTCCGGGTCCTCCAGCCGCGCAATCACCCGCACCGGCTCTCCCGCCGCGGGCAAGGCCGGCTGATGTGTCACGGCATAAATGGCCGGCGCCGCATTGGTGGTCAGGCGGCTGTTCGGCGCGCCCGGAGTGCCCAGGTTGGACGGGACAATCATGCGTCCAGCGGCCTCGAGCCAGTTGCCCCGCAGGCGCATGATGATGTCCGGACACCCACGCAGCCAGCGGGCCTGAAACCGCAAGGTGGCAGTATTTCCCGCGGCCAGCGCCCCGCTGGTCATGGCCCCTTCCGCGTGATTGGCCAGGGTGAAAAACCGGTTATGCGTGCGCAGCCGCAGGGCATTCCCACCGCCCACGCCCTGTCCCGGCGCCAAATGCGATCGCACAAAGCATCCATATACAGCCCAGTTTGTCATCCCGCTTTCAAAGTCGGGATTGAGGGCAAAGTTCTGCGTGCTGCCGGTGCGCAGCACTTCAAAATTGTCCACCAAACACTCCCCGGCCCCCAACTGGCCCACCTGGAAAAAGGCAATGGCCTCGTTGTTGTAACTGGAGCCGTTGTCCAACATGCCGTCCACCACCGCAATCGTGGTCCAGGGCGCCTTTTGCGTTTCGTCACTGTCCGCCCAGTTGAAGGCCAGCCGCCGATTGGCACGCGGATCCCGCAATTCCAGGCTGCTGCCTCCGCCATCCGACCACTGCCCCCACCGGCCACCATCCGCGTAGGTGACCTCCTCCACCACCACCATGAGCAGATTGGTCTCCGTACGCCCCTGATTGTTGGTGGTGATATTTACCCAGGGTTGCGCCAGCGCCAGGCGCTCCCCGTTGCGGGCCAACCGGCCCTCAAAATCTCCCACCACCACGCTGCCACTGAGGCCCGGATATTTGGCCAGCAGATTGGTGCGATTGCGGGCCACCACCAAGTAACCCCCCGCTGGGATTAGCGTGTCCGGCGGGAAAGTATAGCGAATCCCATCCACAAACTGCCACCCACCCAGATTCACCGCCGCCTGACCCGGGTTGTGCAACTCCACATACTGATCATCGTCATTCTCACTCAAGGGATGATACATGATTTCGTTGATCACCACCGGACTGGGCCGCGGTGCGCTGTTGGCCTGGCCGGGCGTCTTCTCGCCTAGTAGATAAAACTCCCTGGCCCCATCAGGCCACCGGCCATATGCCACGCCTTCAGCCTGCGCCTCAAACCGCACCGCATCCAAAACCCGCGTGGCCTGTGGATTCTTGAAGTAAATCGTGTCCCCGCCCGCCTTCAAACCAAAGCCCAGTTGACTCTGGTAGAAAACCAATTTCCCGCCCGGCGGTATTAAAGTGCCCTGAGGAATGCGGAATTTGTTGTTGGCCGGCGTATCCGTCAGGATGCACCCGGAAAGATCATTGGTCTGCCGGCTATGATTGTACAGCTCCACGTAATCTTCCCCCGCCCCGGCATTGGCAAGGATTTCATTGATAACCACGTCCCGCAAAGGACTGGGGCGGTAAGTTTCCAGACGGCCCGGTGATCCGCCAATCACGTCACTGATGTCCCATGCCCGCGGATCATTCTCGCCATAACTTGGCCGGGCCAGCACAATGGAATGGCCCGTGCCGTCGGCCGCCATGGGCCAGGGATGGGTATTGCGATATTGGATCTCCAGCAGGATGGCATCTTGCTCGTCCCGCAGGCGCAGGGTGCCGCTGGTGCGCAAAGTGTTGGTGTAAGGCCCATAAACCTGAGGCAGGCCATATACTTCGCTGACCTGACCAGGGTTGGCCGCCACCACCAAGAAACCGCCTCCGGGCAATTTGGTGCCTGCCGGGAAGGTGTAGCTGATGTCCCCAGAGAGCCGGTAACCGCTCAGGTCATGGAAGAATGGATTGCTATTGTAAATCTCAACATATTCCAGGTTTTTGCCATCTGCACGGGGAGCAGGCCGGTACATAATTTCAGAAATCACCAGGCCCGTGCGGCGTGAGGACGGCCCCAGCGGCTCACCTGGTTGCACCAGCGGGGCCACGAGCTGGCTGGGGTTGTCACCCAAAGCCGCGAACTCAGCCGTGGCCAAGGCCCCATTGACATGGCTGGCCACCGCCATGCCCAGGTACATGGCCGGCCCCACATTCAGCGTCACTGAACCGAGCCGGCTCCACGTCTGGCCATCGGCACTCGTATAACCATGGAATTCATTGCCCACACGCTGCAATCTCAGCCACACATGCGGATAATTGGGCGGCACGGAGCCGCTGGATACGGAGCGCAGCCCCATCCCCTGCCGATATTGGAAGTACTGTCCCACAGCGCCAGGAGAGGTGAAGGTGGCGGCAAAGACGCTGTTGGCCTCGAGTGATTCCCGCGCCATTAAGCCGGCCTGTGCCCACAAATCGCCCCCCTCCAGGCGCGTCACCTGGACGCGCACGTCAAAGTCACCGGAGACCAGCCGGTATTGAAAACCAAACTGATCGGCCGTGCCACCGGCCCCTTCGCCAGCGCCAGACACCTGGTAGCCCGAGGGTTGTGCAATCTGGTACGAAGCCGGTTGTGCCCCGCCAATGTCCAACGGGGCATAGGGCGAAGCCAAAAAGGTCACCGTGGTACCGCTCGCCAATACATTCGGAGTGCTGGCCCGATCGCTAATCCCCTGCAGGGTCAGCGTGTAAGTTACCCCATAGTTCAACCCGGCCGTCCCCAGACTGACGGTCAAGCCATCTTCACTCAGCCGGGCAGATTGAACCGCCAGGCCGTTGGTAAAGGCATAATTGGCTGCATTGGTCGCTGTGGCCGCCGCGAGGGGCTCAGAAAAGACAAGCCGCACCTCGTTCGAGCCCACGTTAAATGCCCGCACCACCTGCGGCGGTGCCGTATCTGTGACCACCCGGAGCACGGCCCCGCTGCTTGCCACCCCGTAGGTCGTGCCCAAAACCACGTTGGTCAAGGCGACCGAGAAGACTGCGCCATCATCCTGCGGGCGGGTCTGCGCCAGACGCAAACTCAGATTGGTCGCTCCGGGAATGGCCACGCCATCACGATACCACTGCACCCGAATCGGCCGCTGCCCCACGTAAGCCACGCGGAACGTCACCGGTTGCCCCTCATTAACCGTGGTGTTAGATGGCGCTGTCGTGATGGTCACCGGCCCGCTTTGCGGGGACACCTCCGGGCCTAACAAATAATTTTGCTGCACTTCAGCCTCGGTAATCGCCACGTCGTAAACGCGAAACTCGTCAATGCTGCCATTAAACCACGGATCATTGTATTGCGAACGGCCCAGCCAGTTGTTAAACGTCGCTCCAATGGCCGCCGGCGTGTAGGTGAAGGATGAGTTCACCCCCCGGAGCACGCCGTTCACATACAAGCGCGCCGTCTGGCTGGCCGCATCCTGTGTCCACACAATGTGCTGGCGCACACCAATGGGGGGCTGGGGCGTAATGTTCAGGATCTGCTCCGCCCCGGCAGCCGTTTTGTAGGCACCCCGAATGCCACCCCCACCCCCATAAGGCCACGCCAGAAACATATAGCTTGTGCCCCCGCCCTGGTTCCCCTCTCCCCCCGAGCTGTTGCCAAAATCCCACAACCGCGCCCACCCGCCGCTGCCAAAATCCGTGGCCCACGCCTCAAACGTGATGCTGGTAAAAGTCATGAACATGTTATTGGGCAAATCCACATACTGATTGACCCCGTTCAACCGCACCGCGCCATTGGAGATGACCGGGCCGCCGAGCAAAACCCCGTTCGCCCCTCCCACTGCATCCGTGGCATCGGTGGTGAAGCTGTAACGATGCCGCAACGTTTGCGGCGGTTGCTGCACCATGATGCGCCACGTCGAAACCAGCCCCTGGTATTGGGCGGTGAGTTCCGCCTCGCCACTGTCCACCGCCGTCACCAGCCCGGCGGCCGAAACCACGAGCACATTCGTATCACTCGAGCGATAAACCACCCCCGGCACCGAGGTGATGTTGACATTGGTCACCGAGGAAAAGTCCGCGCGCAGATTCAGCGAAGCCGAGCCGCCCAACACCAGTTGAGCAGGGCCGCTCAATCGCAGGGCCTGCGGCGACCCCGCATTGGTCAGGATCACATCCGGCCCAACATTGTAATTCAGAGCAACCTGGAAGGGACTGAGCGCTTCATCGTAGATGCGAAACTCATGAATGCGGGCATTGAGAAAGGCATCCGCCGAAAACTGGGAACGGCCAATCCAATTGTTCACCGTAGGCTCACAATCGGACGGTTTGATGGTCACGAGCTCATTGATGCCCACCACCTGTCCATCCACATACAAGCGGACGGTCAAAGTAGCTGCGTCATAGACCCACAACACATGCTTCATGACGCCCGACGGCAGGGCTGTCCCGCTCCACTCCACGATTTGCTCGCCCGCCCCACCGCCCGTCACCGTGTGCGCGCCCCGCAAGGTCCCACTGCCGCTGCGCGGGGTCAAAAACATGTAGCGCGTACCTGTGGTGCCCGAGGTGCCAATGGGAAAATCCTCCCCCGCCGAGCTGCTGCCAAAATCATAAATGCGCGACCAGGTACCGCTCCCGTTGTCGGTAATCCAGACTTCGATGGTGATGGAGTGATGGTTGCTCAGCAGTCCGTTGGGAAGATTCAGGTATTGACTTGAACCGTTGAGAACCAGTGCCCCGCCGCTCACCGTGGCCCCATTGACCAGTTGGCCATGAGCATCCCCGACTGAATCGCGGGCATCCGTCTCAAAGGTGTAACGATGCGTTAACGCGGCTGTAACCTGGCTTGCAGCACAAACCATCCAGCAAGCCAGCAGCCCCAATTTCCACAGGCGAGGTTTCATTTTGCTTGTTAGCATACCATCATTTTTGCCCCCGGCCAAAACGGCGGGATGGTCGGCAACCCACGCCAACCATCCCGCGCGCCAGCCGTGGCATGTTTAGCTCCACGTGCTTGACCCCACGCGCCGCAACTTAAGGCCGGCTTACCACTCGATAAAAGCCGGCCGAGGCAGGCGGTTCAACATCCCTAAACTCGATCAACCCGTGGGCCGGACAGATTATCTGTCGCATCATCTGCCACGGCCCCTGAATCTGTTCGGCACGCTGCACTTCGTACACCACCCCTGGCGTGCCCTTGAACCGGATTTGTACCTGGCCAGGGGCCACCGCCAAGCTGACGTGATCCTGTGCCGGGATCTCCCCGGCAACCACCCACAAACGCACTCGAGCGGAGGCCAGCCCTCCCTGGCCGTCGCTCACGGAGTAGGTGAACAAATCTTCCCCAGTATAACCCGGCACCGGCGTGTAAGTCACGCCCGCGGCGTTGGTGCTAATCACGGCCCCGTTGGTGCTCACGCCGTCCACCGCCACCACCGTCAATACGGCCTGCGGGCCGGCGGCGTCATTGGCCAACAATTGCCCGAAGGAGAAGAAGCTCGGCTGATGATTGACCACGGCATAGGGACCATCATCGCCCGCCGTCACCGGGCTGATGACCGCAAGGGTGGCCACCGCGCTGGTCACCACACCGGCCGCATTGCTCAACACTACATAATAGGTCCCGCTGTGGTTCAAACCCACCGGGCCCAGGCTCAAGGTCCGCTGCGTGGCCCCTGCAATGGCCGCATTCCCAAAGTACCATTGATACTCCAGGGGATAAATTGAGGTGGCCGTCACCTCGAAAACCACCGATTCGCCCACCAGATTGGTGCGGCTGACCGGTTGCGAAAGGATGGTCACCGCCTCCGCCGGCAGCAGCACGTCCGGCCCCAATTCGTAGCTCTGGCGAATGCGCTCGGCCGGCAGCGCGGTATTGTAGATGCGGAATTCGTCAATGGACCCATTCAGCGGCGCATCCCCCTCGTACAAGGCCTTGCCCAGCCACGATTTGACGTTGCGGATGGAACTAAGCGGGAAATCCAGCGCCGTGCTGCCGACCAACTGGCCATTAATGTGCATCCGCATGACGCCGTTGGGCGGATCATAGACACACGCCACATGCACATTCGACTGGCCATCCAACACCCCGGCTCGAGTCACCAACAGCTCGTGCAAGTAACCGGGATCCGCATCCCCATAACTCATGCGTGTATCCCCCGCCCCGCTGTGCGGCGTGAACATCACATAGTAACGGCCCAGGCTGCTGGGGTTCTGGTCACCAAAGTCAAACACCCGCGCCCAGTTGCCATTGGGGCCAAAGCTGGCCCAGAACTCAAAAGTGATCGCGGCGTAATTGCTCATCAATCCCCCCGGCAGGTTCACAAACGTGCCCGCCGTGCCATTCAGCGCCACGGCGCCATTGGCTACCGTGGCCGCTCCCATCAACTCACCATGCGCACCGCCCACCGAGTCTTCCGCTCCGGTGGTGAAGCTGTAGCGATGCACCAGGCTCCCGGCCGCCGTTTTAACGGTCAGCGTCACGACGGCGCTGGTGGCCGTGTACACCCGGCCATTGATCTCATTTTGCGCCACGCAGTAGAATTGCGCGCCGTCGTCACTCATCCGCGTCACCGGAATGCGGAGATTGGGGGCGGTGGCTCCCTCCACCACGCTGCCGTTACGATACCATTGATAGGTCACCGGTTCGGTGCCCACGGCAAACACCTTGAACGTGGCCGCAGAAAACTCCGCCGCCACCAGCGATTCCGGTTGACCTAGTATGGCCACCGGCACTCCCGCGCCCAGGCTGATGCCCAACTGGTAATTGTCGCGCACCTGTCCCGGCGTCAGGGCCTGACTGTGTACCCGTAAAGCAGCCAGTGCGCCGGAGAAGGATATGCCTGAGCTGCTGTAAGCATAACTCGACTCGTAAGGCTGTCCCAGCGTCATCGGATCGCCCGAATATATATTCAGGTTCTTGGTTTCCTGGGCGTTCAGCACACCGTCCACATAAGCCCGCTGCCACGTGCCGTCATAGGTCACCACAATATGGTGCCATTGCCCGGCCGACGGCATCGAGGGTTCGCCCGTCGGGCCAAGGCCCTCGCCAAAAGCCAGGTCCGGCGCGCCCCAGTGCGCGGCCAATCCCCACGAGCCGTGGCTGCCATACCCGACCGCTGCATAGGTGCCATCCGGACCCCCGCGCCGCGCCCAGCTAAAGACCCATTCTTCCGCGCTTACGGCCGGATTGAACACCCAATACTCGACGCTGAAACTGCGGCCGATGCCGTTTTGGCGGCCCGTAATTTGTGGCGGCGCGGGGATGGTGGCCTTGAGATGTTGCGAGCCATTGAAATTCAGCGCCGGCTGGCCGCCGGTGACGCCATAAATGGGCGCCGTGCTGATGGCCCCATCCAGGTTGAATCCGCCACCGGCGGTGCCAAAGTTCAACCAGTTGGTGACCTGCCCCAACGCATTGCCCTGCAATCCACGGGTGACGTTCAGGTCAATCAACAACTCGCCCGCCACTTCCAGCAGCGCCTCATTGGCCGTGGTCTGCCGGCCTTCGGCAGGTGTCAAGACCTGGTAATTGACCAGTGTCCCCTCACCCGCTGCGGCATAAACCGCCACGTAATAAGGGGTGTTCTTGTTCAAATCCGTCACCGTCACCGAATTGCCCGTACCCGAATAAACCACATACGAACCATCCGGCATGACGGCGCCCCGTCCAAAGGTGGCATGGGCGGCGTAACTGAGACCATCGCCGGGCGTCGCCGTCACCGGCGCCCCTTCGCGCATCAGCACCAGCGAGCGGCTACTGCCCACCCCCGGCGTCCAGCTCACCGTGAGGGCCCGATTTTGGACCTGACTGAAGGCTACATCCGTCGCCGGCAGCGGCTCCGTGTAGAATTCGCTGTCCACCGAGGCTACCACGCCCTCCACGGCATTGCTGGCAAAGCCGCGTACGTAATACCGCGTCCCCGGCAGCAAATTCGAGAGGGTAAACGCCGCCTCAAAAGGCGCGTTGGTAAACCCAGCGGTCACCGCGAAATTATCCGCAGGCTGAGGGGTCAATCCCCATGCCACCCCCCAGGCGGTTGCTCCGTTGCCGCCGTCCGACAGCACCCGCACGGTGGCGTTGGCCGTGGTGGGCGTAATGTCCTGCACAGCGGGCGCCGCAAAGGCCAACGGCAACGGCCGCAGCACCACCTGGCCGGCCTGCACAAACTGATTCGGCGCGGTTTGGTTTTGATAACAAGCCCAGATCCAGTCCGCCGGCCGCGCCACCCATTCCGCCCGCATTTCATCAAGACGGCCCTTGTGATGACGTCCCGTTTGTTTCATGGAGCCGGCCAGTTGGAATTGATTGTTATTCACCCCCGGCCCCGCCTTGTACCACACCCCCGCCAGGGCCCCGTTGGTGTAAAACTCATGCCGCAGGCCATTGATAGTGGCCGCCAAATGAATCCAACGCCCCGGTCCGCCGGCGTTGGCCAGCGGAATCTGCACATCTCCCCCCCAGTTGTACACTTCCATACGCAAGTTGGCCCCCTGCTGCCAGAAATAAAGATCCCCATAGTTCAACGCTGGAGTCCCGTCCTTGCACATAAACATGCCGTCCCGGCTGGCATCGGTGCACCACACCCAGGCCGACAGGGTGAGATTGGTAAAATTGATCACCCCCACCGCCGTGTAACTGTTGGCCGTGCCGGCATATTCCTGCGCCGGCCCGATGATGCCTGCCACGTTGGTGATGTTTTGCGGATTGTTAACGTAGTTGGCATGGTAACTGTTGGGCGAGGAGTCTTTGACCACCGCGTTGGTCATGTGCCATACCCCCGCAAAACCATCGTTCCACGTGGCCCCGTTGGTGGTGTAGGCCGGCGTGGGTATGCCCGCCTTGCCCCAGTACATGTCAATATAAGCCCCGGCAGACAACTCCGGCACCTGCACCCACACAAAGGAATCCCCAGCCGGATTCCAACTCTCGATTTCATAATTCAACTCCGCGCCATTGGGCTCGGTGAACCGCAAATCGGCGGCGCCGGAGAGGAATTGGCTGTATCGGAACCCGGGTATGTTTTCATTGAGCCGGATGAGCACCGGGAAGTTGGTCAGCGTGGTGCTGCGCGTGTAACCTGCCAGAGTATGGCGCATGACGTAAGCGTACCCCAGCGGTTGGAAGGCCTGTGGGACAAAGCTGCGCGTCTCCGGGGCCCAGGATTGCCCACCTTCATTGACCGCCGACCACCGATAGTAATACGTGGTGCCCGCCTGCAATCCGGTAATTTTCGCCACCAGCTCTCCCGCCGGCTGCAACCCCAGATTGACCACATTTTGCCAGGCGGTCGCCTCCGTGCCCCCGTCCGCAGTGCCCCAATAGAGCCGCGCCTCGGTGGGCAGGCCATTGGTGGCCACCAACCGGCCGGCCACATGAGCATAGGCAGGAGTCAACGTCTTTAGGCGCACGTTCTCCACCCACGCCGGGCCATAAGTGACAAAGGAAGCCGCCGCAGACCAGGCCTCACCCACGCTGTTGCTGCCATAAACACGGAAATAATAGCGCGTGCCCGGCTGCAGACCACTGACGGGAGCCACAAAGTTTCCCCACGGAATAAACCCAAGCTCAGCCACGCCCTCCCAACCCTGTTTGGCCGCGCCGGCATCGGTCCGGCCATAATAAACCGACACCGCACTGGGCGCAGTCATGCCCAATAACTGGCCGCGCAGCTCGGCGGCATTGGTCCGCACGTTGAAGGCCGCCAATGCCAGGACGCTGACCGCCGGGCGCACCGGCCCGGCCAGATAATTGGTCTGCACCTGCTCGGGGCTTAGCAATCCCCCGTGCACCCGTACGGCATTGATGTAGCCGCTGAAATACAACTGATTGACGGAGGAGCCCGAGCGCTGCGCACCAATGTTGATGGTCCGATTCGGATCCGTGGCTAGATCTCCGCCAATGGTCTTGGATGTCACCAGCCGTCCATTGACATAAACGGAGGCCAATCGGGCCCCGTTGTAAGTATACACAATGTGGTGCCACTGCCCCGCGGCAGGTATGCTGGCCGAATCCGGCCAGCCCACATCATTCGCCGCCCCCCAGAAACCAATCGCCCCATACCCGCTGGCTCCCGTGCTGCTGCCATAGTTGAATGAGGCGTTCTGCCGGTCACCCAGGCTGCGGGCCCCCATGGAAACCAGCGTTTCCTCGGTGGCGATGGCCGGATTCAAGACCCAAACTTCAACGGAACGATCGCTGTTGCCGGCCAAGTCCGCACCCGCGGCCGGCCCCACGTACGCCAGCGAACCATTGAAGAACACCCCCGGGAATGCCGTGCCCGGTGGAGTTTCAATGGTGGCCGTGCCCTGGCGGGTGAAATGCCCCAGCGTGCCTTCATTGATCCAGGTGGTGCTCACCGCGGAGACATTGGTGGCCCGCAAATCCACATACAAAGTGCCCGCAGCCACCGGAGCCGGAGCAGCCATCACCGTAATTTCGACCGAAGCCGTAAGATCGCTGCCTGGATAACGCGCCGTGATGGTGGTGGTACCCGGAGCCAGCGTTTGAATGCGGCCCAGATCGCTCACCACCGCCACCGCGGGATCGCTGGAGGTATATACCACGCCATCCCCCACCGTTACATTCACATCCAGGGCATTGGCAAAGTCCGCCCGCGCCGTCAACTGCCCCACCTGCCACGCCACAAACTGATTGGTGTTGACCGTCAAACGCAGCGCCGTCAGGGCTCCCGGGTTCTGCAACACGCCCACATTGGGGCCGGCGGCCGCATTGGCGGCAATCTCCGGCGCCCGCAGGCTGGTGTTGTAAATGCGAAAGTCGAGAATCTGGCCGTTGAAATAAGGATCGGCAAATTGTGAACGGCCCAGCCAGTTATTGAAATCGTCTATGCTCGCCAGCGGCCTGGCAGGGATTTCAAATCCCACATACTGCCCGTTGAGGAACAGGCGGGCCACCTTGCGGCTCCAGTCAAAGGTGCAGGCCACATGCACCGGCGTGCCCGTGGGCAAAATCGGCCCGCGGATGGCCATGTCCACCGGCACTCCCAGCCAGCGGCCGCCAAACACAGAGGGGTTGCCCGTCAATCCAGACCGTGGGGCAAAGAAAATGTAGTTAACTCCAGTGGCCTGTTTGTCCTCGCCGTTATTGTTGCTGCCAAAGTCGAAAACCCGCTGCCAGTCACTGCCCCCATTCCAAATGATCCACGCCTCAAAAGTCGCATCGTTCAGACGCGAAATGATGCCATTGGGCAAATCCACATAAGCCGAGGAACCGTTCAGCGTAACCGCGCCGCTGCCAGTAAAGGATGCTCCCCCCTGGAGCGTACCGTGCGCTCCACCAATGCAGTCCTCCGCCACGCTGCCGCTTGCCGCATTAAACGCATACCGATGCACCAACGGCGCAGACCCCATCTGCACCGTCACCGGGCGGGACACCGTAAAACCATGATAGCTCACCGTCACCGTGGCCGTCCCGTTGCGCATACCAATAAGCTGTCCATTGGCGCCAATACGCAACACCGCTGGGTTGTCCGAGGTGAAGACCACGCCCGGTGCCAAGGTAATGTCCACGTTGGCCGCGTTGTCATAAGTCATCAAAACCCGCGCCTGCTGGAAATCAAACATCGTCTCGTTGACCACCAGCGCCAAAGCCACTTCGTTGCCTCCGCTCGAGAGGGTGTCCGGGCCGGCGGCATAATTGGCCGCCACATCACCATGCGATAGCGTCCCCTCATAGATGCGGAACTCCTCAAACGCCCCACGCAGAGCCGGATCGGCGGCATATTGGGAACGCCCCAGCCAGACATTCAAATCCGCCAGCGCGCTTAATGGCATGGCCGGCACCCCCCAACCCACCAGCCGCCCGTCCACATACAAACGCGCCTCCCCTTGAGCGTAGTTATAAGTGCACACGACGTGCACCAGCCGGTTGGCCGGAAAGGCGCTGTCGCCCAAAACCACCATGTTGGGGTTGCCATCCACCTGCTTGCTCTCGAAACGAATCGGATTTTGTGCCGCCAAAAATAGATAATTGGTGCCCGTCCCGCCCGCTCCCTCCCCGCCAGTGCTCATGCCCACATCAAAAACCCGCGCCCAGCTTGGCGCGTTGCTGGCCACCACCCACATCTCCAAGGTCACAGCCGCATAGCGTGAAACCAAACCGTTGGGCAAATCCACGTACGCAGCATTCGTCCCCGCCTGCGCCAGAATCAACCGGCCGCTCTCGCGCCAGAAATTGGTGATGACGCCCCCGTTGTTGTTGAAGTAATTGGTTACGATGCCATGCGCCCCGCCCACGGAGTCCAACACCGTGGTGCCCTCGTTCTCATTAAAGCTGTAGCGATGCCGCAGCACGGCCAGATCCGGATTCATGGCTTCCAGGACCACCGCCGCCGTCATCGTGCCATAGATGGCCGAAATGGTGGCCGAGCCGACGCGCAAGGCCCGCACCACACCGTTGCTGTTGACGGTTATGACCGTGGGATCACTGGAGACGTATTGCACGCCCTCGTTCACGGTGATGTCCACATTGGTCACCGCCGCAAAATCCGCCAACACCCGCAGTTGGGCCGTGCTCCAGGCATAGAGCGGCGGAGCCTGGATGCGCACCCCCTGCAAGGCGCCCGGATCCACGTCATCCAGGGCCGGGCCATTGGCGTAGCTGGCCGCCACCTCCGGCGCGCGCAACGCCGCCGCGTGAATCCGAAATTCTTCCATGCGTCCCATGAAATACGCATCCGCCGCATACTGGGAGCGCCCCAGCCAGACATTGGTATGTTCAATGGCGCTGAGAGGAATGTCCGCCACCCCATAACCCACCCGCTGGCCGTTGAGGTACAACGTGGCCACGCGCGCCTCGTAGTTGTAGCTCACCGCGACATGCACCCACTGATTCATGGGCAGCAAGCTGGGGGCTTCCACTATGCGCTCGGCGCCGCTTGCGTTGCCGTTGGTGCTCACCACAAACCGCAGCCGTTGGCCATTGGCATTGGGGGTGAGCTGAAAATAATGCCTGCCCGCCGTGCCGGTGCTCGTCCCAAAGTCGAAAATGCGCTGCCAGTTGCCCCCGCCCGTCCAATACACCCAGGCCTCCACCGTCACATTGGTTAAGCCGCTCAACAATCCCGCCGGCAAGGCCACATGGGCCGCTGTGACGGCAATGCCGTCGTTGAAAACCAACTGGCCGTTGCCGGTAAAAGCCGCGCCATTGCGCAGTTCACCGTTGGCCCCGCTGAGAATGTCATTGGCCAGCGTGGCATTGACGGCCTCCTCGAAGTTGTACTGGTTAACCAGGAAGTTGTAATAGGCGTGAGCCGGACTCCACGCGAGAAACGCGCTCAACAACATCCACCCGTGCCACCTGCCCAAGCTGAGAACGAATCTTTTCATAAACACCAAGCGCAATTGGTTGTAACACCCACTTCCTCGGCCCACCCTGTCACCTGGTGTGCAAACAATGCCCTCGTGACGAGGCGCGTAGGAAGTAATATGTTAATAAAATTAAGTAATTCAAAACGGTTAAAAATCAACACCATTTTGCGAATATATTTCACCATTTTGCGCAAAACCATGACATAATTCGGACTCCCTACCGGGCTGTGACCCAGCCCATTCACCGGAGGATGGACACGCATGCCCCATTCCCTTAATTTCCCGCCGTGCATTGTTTCAACCAATTCGTCCTGAGCGCCCCCCGCCGGTTGGCCATGCCCATCGCGGTTTACCCCGGCGTGGCTCTGACCCGGAACAAGGTCTGCGAAGTAACCCACAATTCTGAGGTTCAATTGCAAGCGCAGACCGCCCTGCACTTGCGGTATCATACGCCTTTTGTCCTCTCGGCCATGGATTTGAGCGCAGAAGCCGAGGCCTTTGGTTGCACCTTGCACGAATCCGAAGATGAAGTGCCCTCAGTTACCGGCCGGTTAATCACCACGCTGGCAGAAGCGCAAGCCCTGGAAGTCCCCCAACCGGGCACCCGGCGCACCGCCGTTTACCTCGAGACCGTCGCCCGGTTACGGCGTCACTACCCGCAATTCCTGGTGTTGGGCGGATGCATCGGGCCCTTCTCCCTGGCCGCGCGACTGGCCGGCGTCAGCGAGGCCATGGAGCTGATCGTTACCGAACCCGAATTGATGCACACCTTGCTGCAAAAAAGCACCGACTTCTTGCGTAGCTACCTCCTGGCTTTCCACGAGAAAGGCGCTGACGGCGTGATTATGGCCGAACCAGCCGCCGGCCTTCTTTCCCCCCGCATGATGCAGGAGTTTTCCTGCGCATATATCCGCCAACTGGTAGAGGCCCTGCCCTCCCCAGCTTTTGCGCTGATCTACCATAATTGCGCCGCCAAAGTTATGCATCTGCCCGTTTTATGGGAGACTGGAGTCCAAACCTTCCATTTCGGCGCCCCCATGGACATCACCGCGGCACTCGCCCAAGCGCCGCAAGGCGTGGTGCTCTGTGGCAACTTGGACCCTACCGGCGTCTTTGTGCAGGCCAGTCCATCCGAAGTGGCCGAAAAAACCCGCCAACTCCTCTCCGCCACAAAAACCTTTAGAAACTTTGTCATCTCCTCCGGCTGTGATGTGCCAGCCCGCGCCCCGTTGGCCAACCTGGATGCCTTCTTCAAAACCGTGGACGAAGCGGGTTGAGCGAATCCCCCTCCCCTGCCGCGCTAAAACTTCTGCCTGCCCCCCAATGCCGCCACCGCTTCGGCAAAGTCGGAGGGCCACGGAGCATGAAAGGTATGCCGCCGCCCGGTGACCGGGTGGCAAAAGGTCAATTCCCACGCATGCAACATCACACGCGGCGGGGTGTAACCCGTGGCTTCCGCCAGGCGGGCGGTGGGGCGCTTGCCATAAGTAATGTCCCCCGCCAACGGATGGCCCAGGTATTGAAAATGCACGCGGATTTGATGCGTGCGCCCGGTGTGTATGCGCACCTCCACCAGCGTGGCCTGCGTCAGACGCTCCAGAACTCGATATTCGGTCACGGCTTCGCGGCCAGCGTCTCCATCCACCACGGCCATCCGTTTGCGGTGCGCCGGATGACGCGCAATGGCCGTGCGCAGGGTCCCCCCCTCCCGGGGAATTTGTCCGCAGGCGAGGGCGTGGTAAATCTTGGTCACCTGTCGCCCGGAGAATTGCGCCGATAACCCCAAATGCGCGGTGTCGTCCTTGGCCACCACCAGGCAGCCGCTGGTTTCCTTGTCCAACCGATGCACAATCCCCGGCCGCGCCACCCCGGCTATGCCGCTGAGCCGCCCCGCGCAATGATGCAACAGGGCATTGACCAGCGTATGCTCTTCGTTGCCCGGCCCCGGATGCACCACCATGCCGGGGGCCTTGTTCACCACCAGCAGGTGCTCATCCTCATACAAGATATCCAACGGCAGGGCCTCGGGATAGACATGGCTGGGACGCGGCTCGGGGAAATACACGGACACCACCTCACCCGCCCGCGGCGCATGCGAAGGCTTGACCCGCTGGCCATTCACCTGAATATGGCCCTCCTCCATCAGCTTTTGCAAAGTGCCGCGGGACACCGCCGGATATCGCGCGGCCAGGAAAATATCCAGCCTTCCTCCGGGTATGGAGGTTTCAATCACAAAAGTTTCCGACCGCTCGGCCACCCCCCCATTCTGCTCTTCTCCCAACGGCCTGCCAAGCCTGAGTCCGTGAAACAACTTGAACCCACCTGATATTTTGATTATAAGAAAAGGGCCGTGGTTCTGTCATTTTCAGAACCACAAACTTGGATTGGTTTATGCGCCCATATCACTGCCAACCCGCTCTTGCCCACCTTCATCTTAGATTGTTTCCCGCCCTGCTCCTGGCCTTGGCCAGTTTGCCCCTTTTAAGCCTGAGAGCAGCGGATGCCGGGCTGTGTGTAGTCTTCAAAGGCTTTTTCTATCAACAAACCGGTCAAAACACCGTCACTCCCAAAGCCGGCACCCAGTTTGCCAGTTTCAGAGCCTTTGCCCAAATGACCGCACCAGGCTCGCTATTATCCGGCACGGTGCGTACCCCGGCCAACCAGACTTTTTCGCTGGCCGTGGACGAGAACGAGCTGCGATTCGGCATGGATTTCAACTCCCAAGCCACCATGGATGCCACCTTCGGCAGCGGGAATTACGTGCTGGGCATCGCCACCCGCAATGATGGGAACCGGGTCTTCACATTAAATCTTTCCGGCAACTCCTATCCCCCCATCCCGCAAGTCAGTAATTACCAGGCGCTCCAAGCCGTAAACCCTGCCTCGCCACTAACGTTGCAGTGGCTCCCCTGGTCGGGCGGCACTACCAATGATCTTATTCTGGTGCAAATTGAAGACTCCGAAACTTGGGACATGGTGTTCAGCACGCCACTCCCCAGCAGCCCAGGCGCACTGAATGGCACCGCCACTTCGGTGACCATACCCGCCAACACGTGCTCCGCCAACCGGAGTTACAATGTTCTGCTCATGTTTTTCCGGCCCGTGACCATGGACGTCACCACCTACCCCGGTGTCATGGCCGTGTCCGGCTACCTGCGGGAAACAGAATTGACCTTGAGCACGGGAGCGGGCTTGGACAACCAAGCCCCGTGGCTGGAGGACCAGGCGCCGCGTTATGGGGAAACCAATGTCGCGCGCAATGCCGGCATCGCCTTTATCTTCTCCGAGCCAATGCAGGCCTCCTATTCCATCCAATGGAACCCGGCATTGTCCTTGAATTACCAATGGAACTCCAACCGTACGGTATTGTTCTGTTTCCCCGCCAGCGGCCTGTTGCCCACCAACACTACCATCAACTATACCCTTAATCCACCGGGGCAAACTGGTTTTCGCGACCTGGCCGGCAACGCCCTGCCTACCATCCAGGGCTACTTCACCACCGGTAATCAAACCGTTTCGCTTGACGTGAAGGCCTATGTCCTCTTCAAATACGCCAGTTACCAACAAACCGGCCCCACCAATCCCATTCCCGCCACCTTTGAGCCTCCTTTTGGCTTTGAATCTGGTGTCATGCTGAATGCGCCCGCGACCGTAACCAACGTCATCTTGATTGGCCCGAATACCATGGCAATGAGATTCAACGGCGACGACTGGGGAGGCGTATTCCAAGCTTCCCGGCTCGCCGACGTGGATGCCGCCTACCCACCGGGAACTTACACCTTTCGCATCCAGACGGTACATGATGGCTTCAGGCAGGTTGCGCTGAACCTCCCGGCCACCGCTTTGCCCAGTGCGCCGCGGCTGATCAACTTCAACGCCGCCCAGGCCATTGACCCCAACGCCCCCTTTACTCTGCAATGGGAGCCTTTTGCCGGGGCCACCACCAATGACCGCATCGAGGTGGAGATTGATCTGGAAACACCCTGGACGCAACGCACCGTTTTTTCTTCGCCGGACCCGCTCAGCCCCAATGCCCTTAACGGCCTGGCCACCAGCCTGCAAATCCCCGCCGGCACCCTGCCCGCCGGCCGCACCTTCACCGCCTATATCAACTTCATCAAAGTCGTTTCCTACGACATTACCAGCTACCCCGGCGCTGTGGGCGTGGTCGCTTTTGGTGCCTTCACGACCTTCCCCCTCGCCACCACCGGCCAGCCCGCCCGGACGACATTCCGCACCATCCGGCATTTTGGGAACTACGTCCGTCTGGAAATTCAGGGCGAGCGCGAAACTCCTTGCACTGTAGAATTCACCGAGAACTTCCGCCAATGGTATCCCCTGCGCTCCGACTGGAACCAGAGCGGCACGCTGTTTATAGAAGACTGGAACCTGAGCCCCATGCGCCGTTTCTATCGCGTGCGCGAAGGCTGGTAATCCCGCTTGAAGCCCGCTCCCGGTCAGGCCATACTTGCACCAGCATGGCACTGGCAATTCATGTCCTGACGGGCAAGGCCAAAGGGCAGGAGTATCTGCTGCCGGAAGACGGCGAGTTCATCATCAGCTCCGCCGGCGGTGAGGAATTGTGTTTCAATGAGGGGCCAGGCAAGCCGGTGGCCATCCTTAAAGCCGTCAAAGACCAAATTTCCCTCAAAGACCTGGGCGCCCCAGACGGAGTCTTTGTCAACCGCAAGAAGTGCGCCGAAGCCCCGCTCAAAGAAGGCGATGCCGTGCGCATCGGCAAAACCCGCTTCATGGTGGTCAAAGTCATCAAGTACAGCCCCGTAGCCAAGGCCGCCCGCGCCCGCGCCGCCGCCAAGGGCGAGAAAATAATGGCTCCCACGGCACCTTCGCCCGCCGCGCGTCCCGTCCCCAAGGCCCCTGCGCCCCCGCCGGTGACCGCTCCCCCGCCGCCCGCCCGGCGCGATACATCGGCCTTGAAAAAACCGCTCTACGAGCTGCCCGAAGCGGGCACCCTGCAGGAACACTCGCTCGGGGAGCTGCTGCGCTACTTCTGCGCCTCCGGGCAAAGCGGTGTGCTGAGCCTCATGATTGAGGGGGACATCGGGGCCGTGCAAATCAATCAAGGTCAGATCGCCGATGCCTTCATCGCCTCCAGTCCCGCCCCGAGTGCCAAGCGCGCCCTCTATCGCCTTTTCCGCTGGAAGCAAGGGGATTACGTCTGGCAGCCCGGCGAGCCCCACCCCATTGAACCGAGCCTGGAAGGTCAGTCCTTGCAGACCATGCTGGCGGAAGCGGAGGCCGAAAGTGAGGCCATCGAAGGGTTGCTGGCCTCCCTGCCTCCGCCGGAAACCAAACTCTCGGTGGGCAACCTTCCCCGTGGGGCTTTGGCCAAGTTAAGTCCGCCCGAGATGTTCATTGTGGGGCTGGTGCGTTTGCATGGCACCGTGCGGGCCATCATTGACCATCACCCGGAAAATGACCTCGTCGTGTGCCGGCTGCTTGTGGGGCTGCTTCGGCGCAACGTCCTCTGCATCCCCACCACCCCCTGATTCTTAGGCAGGCCTGTCACCAGACTTGCCGGCTGGGGGTGATCGGGGGCAAAATCCCCTCTATCACTTCAGGCTTATGGAATGCAAAAAAGCGCTCAATCTCAAACGCTGCAACTGCAGCTACCATCCCTGCTCCCGCAAAGGCATCTGCTGCGAGTGCCTTCATTATCACCTCAGCCAGCGGCAACTGCCCGCCTGCTGCTTCCCTGACGACGCGGAACAGACCTACGACCGCTCCTTCGAGCACTTCGCCCGCCTGGTGGGTGCAGGCAAAGTCTGAACCGGTCCTGTGGAATTTTTGACAATGCCAGCTTGCGGTTTGGCCCAAAAGATGTAGTATAAATCAGACTAAATTGGTCTTGTTACGCGATGGGAACCGAGGAAACGGCAGTATGAGCGAGAAAAAATTTTATTATTTTGACAATAACGCGACCACCCAGGTGGCCCCGGAAGTCATTGAGGCCATGGTGCCTTATTTGCGGGATTTATGGGGCAATCCCAGCAGTGCCTACAAATTCGCCAACGAAATCCACAAGGGAGTGGAACAGGCGCGCGAAAAGGTGGCCGCGCTGATCAATGCCGATCCTAAAGAAGTGGTTTTCACCAGTTGCGGCACCGAAAGCAACAACGCCGCCCTCCACAGCGCCCTGGCCACCCAGCCCAACAAGCGACATGTCGTCACGACGGCCGTGGAACACTCCGCCAACATCAACTACGGCGAATACCTGCAAAAGCAGGGGTACGAGGTCACTTTTCTGCCCGTGGACTCGGAAGGGCTGCTCGACCTGAAAGAAGTCGAGCGCGCCATCCGGCCCGACACGGCCATTGTCAGTGTCATGTACGCCAACAATGAAACCGGCGTGGTCTTTCCCATCAAAGAAATCGCCGCCATCTGCAAAGCCAAAGGAGTCCTGTGCCATACCGATGCCGTGCAGGTCCCCGGTAAATTGAAACTCGACGTGCGCGATTTGGGCGTGGATTTCCTCTCCCTCTCCGCTCACAAATTGCACGCGCCCAAAGGGATCGGCATGCTCTACATCAAGCGGCGCACCAAATTCCAGCCTTACATTATCGGCGGCCATCAGGAGCGCGGTCGCCGCGGTGGCACCGAAAACGTGGCGAGCATCATCGGCTTTGGCCGCGCCGCCGAGCTGGCCATGGAGCGCCTGCAGGAGGAAAACACCCGGGTGCGGGCGTTGCGGGACCGGCTGGAAAACACCATCCTCACCACCATCCCCCACACCTTCCGCAACGGGGCCAAAGAACCCCGCCTGCCCAACACCTGCAACATCGCCTTTGATTTTGTGGAGGCCGAAGCTGTCCTGCTGCTTCTGGACCAGGTCAACATCTGTGCCTCGAGCGGCTCGGCCTGCACCACCGGCTCGTTGGACCCCTCGCACGTCCTCATGGCCATGGGGCTGACCCCCATGCGCGCCCGGGGCAGCGTGCGTTTCAGCCTGGGCATTTACAACACCGACGAGGATGTAGATTACCTGCTGCGGCACCTGCCGGGCATCATCAAGAAACTGCGCGACATCTCGCCGCTCAACCCCGATCATCCCGACAATGTGAACTACGACGTGGAGGCCGCGCGGGTCAAGCACGAGCAGGACCTGGCCGAGGCCCTGTCCAAGGAAAGTTGACCTCATTAAATCGGTATCCCGGGGTGGGTTACCGTGCACCTCAATTTTTTGTTGACGTCACGAGGCCCTCCATTAGATTAGTCCCCGTGAACGTGAGCAGCTTTCGATTTAATGGCGCGTGGTACGGGTGGTACGCCCACCCGGGCACCTGCGTTTGAGCTGCCGTCGTTTCACCGTCAGTTTGCCAACCGCAGGAATGCCTCCTGCGGTTTGTTTTTTTAAGCAGCAAGCACCAACAACATTATGATCATCGTTCTCAAGCCCAATATTACCCGGCGGCAGGAAAATGCAGTCCTCAAAGAAATCCAAAAGCTCGGGTACGAACCCCATGTCATGCGCGGGGTGGCGCGGACGGTTATTGGCGCCATCGGTGATGAACGCACGCATGCCTCGCTGGAAACGCTCACGGCCTGGCCGCAGGTCGAGAGTGTCATGCCCGTCCAAAAACGATATAAACTCGTCAGCCGGGAGGCGCATCCAGACAACTCCACCGTCAAGGTGAGCCGCCATGTAACCCTGGGGGGGCGCAAGTTTCACGTCATGGCCGGGCCTTGCTCGGTGGAAAGCGAAAAACAACTCATGGCCACCGCCAAGGTGGTCAAGCAGGCGGGCGCCACCGTGCTGCGCGGCGGCGCTTTCAAGCCAAGGACCAGTCCTTACGAATTTCAGGGCCTGGGCGAAAAGGGGCTTAAATTGCTCGCCAAGGCCCGGGAGGAAACCGGGCTGCCCATCGTCACCGAGCTGCTCAGCGAGCAACACGTGGAATTGGTGGCCGAGTATGCGGACATCCTGCAAATCGGCACGCGCAACGCCCAAAACTTCCAGTTGCTCATTGCCGCCGCCCGGACCGGCAAGCCCGTGTTGCTCAAGCGCGGTTTATCCATGCGCATCGAAGAATGGCTGCTGGCCGGGGAATACGTTCTGGCCAATGAAAACCCCAACCTGATCTTCTGCGAGCGCGGCATTCGTACCTTTGAAACCTACACCCGCAATACCCTGGACCTGTCCACCATCCCGATCATCAAAAACGAGTCCCATTGCCCAATCGTCATTGACCCCAGTCAGGGATGCGGCCGGGCGGATTTGGTCATGTCTCTGTGCAAGGGGGCCGTGGCCATGGGTGCCGATGGCCTGCTCTTGGAAGTGCATCCCAATCCTGCTGAGGCTTGGAGTGATGGGGCGCAGCAGTTGACGTTTGATCACTTCAGCCGCCTGATGCGCGAAATCAAGCCCTTCCTGGCGGCCGCAGGACGCGATTAAACTATCGCTCGCCAGGTGCCCCTGGTTGTCGAAGGGGAGGCGGCCCGCCCGGAGGTGGGCCGCCCGGAGGTTTATCTCCTACTCCGGGTCCACCCCCCCAGGGCGGGGGGCCACCGGAGCGTTTTTGATTGTCAGGTGGACCGCCGGGGCCTCCAGGGCCTGGAGGACCGGGCGGCCGGCCGCCTTCCTTGTCTCCGCCCCAGCGTTTGCCTCCATCCCAACGCGGGGGACGCGGCTTGATCAGTTCTTCAAACTTTTTTTGCTGCGCCGGCTCCAACACCGCCAGGATGTTGTCTTTGAGCAAGTACAACTCCTCCTGCAGCGGCTCCTTGAGCATTTCCCAGAGAAAGTCGGTGCGCTGGCGGCTGGTGCGGACAGCGGCAGCAATTTTGTCCGCCTGTTCCGGGGTCAACGCCAGTTCCTTTTTCATGACCTCAAGGAATTCAGGGCGATGGATGAACCATGGGCTGGGGGCGTTGGTGTTGCTGCGGGCGGTGGGCAAAGTGGGCACCGAGCGGGCCTTCCATACCACCACCGCGCCTGTCAGGACTCCGGCTATGAAGATGACCGCTGCCGCCAGAATGACCTTCCACGTTTTCACCGGCTGTCGCTCAATTCATTCAGCCCGGCATAAACAAGGCTTTCAAAATCATCCGCGTACGCCCCCGCTGAGTTCTGCGAAGGGGGGGTCAAGGCCCAGATCCCGGCCAGCAAAGTGACCAGCAGGCTGGAAACGGCGGCCCGCCAGAGCCATTGCGTCCACCACGTCAGAGCATCCGCCTGCGGCTTCTGCCGGATGCGGGCCAGGACGCGTTGCTCAAAGGCGTACGGCACCTGGTCGCCCGGCGGATGGCTCCGGGCGGCGGCGAGCAGTTTCTTTTCGAGTGCCTCGTATTGCATAAGCCTGCCAACCACTTAGACGGCAAGCCCCGGACAAAAGTTACAGGGCATTTTTAGTGGTCTCAATAGTATTTGTCACGCGCCATTTTCTCGAGCACTTTCCGCATCTCCCGCCGTGCCCGAAAAGCTCTCACCTTCACCAGGGAAATGGACCAGCCGGTAAGCCGGGAGATTTCCTTGACTGAACGCTCCTCAATCTCCAGCAACGTGATCACCAGCCGCGCCTCGGGAGACAGTTGCTCCAGCACCTTGTCAATGAGCTCTTTGGCCGCCTGGGCGCCGCTATCGGCCCCGGCGGGGTCCTGGTTAAACCGTTCCAGCCAGTCCTCCTGATCTTCGGTCAGCTCGGCAAGCACCGTTTCCCGGTTGCGCTGATGTTCCCGTAGAAAATCATAGCAGACCCGCACCGTCAGCCGCATCAACCAGTGCTCAAAGGGCGCTTCCGCCCGGTAACTGGATAATTTTTGGTAGGCGCGCAGCCACACCTCCTGGGCGATGTCCTCCACCTCGCTCTCCTTGCGCGCATAGCGGCGGGCCGTGGCAAAGACACGCGGACTGTACTTGGCCACCAGGGGCGCGAAACTGTCGGTGTCCCCCTTTAACACCGCGGCAATCAGTTCCGCATCGCTCTGGTCCATGCCCGAAAAACGCGAGGCCCAAATTAAAGCACCCCCGGCCTAAAAGCAATCATTGCCCGCTTCCGGCCTGCCGAGGTGCCGGGAAGGGTTAACGGTTGAGGCGCACCCGGTAAAAGCGCCATGCCGGACGCAAGGGATCCGGATCCATCAGCTCCAATCTGCCGCCCACACCATTGGTGATCCACAACGCTTGCCAATGGCGCAAATCCGCCGAGCCTTCCAACACCGCCTCCGTGCCGCTGGGGACATCAAGGCTCACCCCCCAAGACCCGTACATCACCTGCCGTAACTCCCCCAGGTGCGGAGCACCCAGGACCGTTGCTCCGGCCGGCGCGGACCAGGGAGAAACGCCGGAGCGATTACGGGCCCGGACGCGATAATAAACGCGGACGTCTAACGGCGGGTTGGCATCGGCATATTCGCACACGTCGGCCGGCACGCTGCCCAAGGGCTGCCAGGTTCTGCAATCGGTGGAACGCTGCAACTCAAACGCCTCCTCATTGTCCGCGTCATCCAGCCATCGCAACGTCAAGGTGCCCGGCGTCAAGCGCAGGGCCTCCAGCGCCCCCGGAGCGGCAGGAATCCCGCCCACCGGGTAGATTGCCCCCATTGGCCAACCCTCGCGGCCTGCAGCCCGCAAGGGAGAATTGGTGGCCAGCCGGTAATCATGACGGGCGGCATCCACAAACAAGGGGTCCACGGCCAGATTGCCCACCCCCGGCCAGTTGGTGTGGTAAAAATTGGAGTATTCGGCGGCCAGCGTTGACCCGTTCAAAAGCGAAACCGCCGCCACCTCCAAATTCCAAAATATGTTGTTCCATGAACTGGTCACCGCCCCTCCCCCATCCGGCGCGTTGGGATTGGCTTTGTTATAATTGCGGATGCCATATTGGGCCGCCGCCACCGTGCTTTGATATACGGCGGCCAGGGAGCTGTCCTTGACGGAAATGCCAGACTCCACGTTGTAAATCACGCAATTGCTCACCGTCACCTCCACATACGCCCCCATGCTCACCCCCTTGTCCACGAAGTCATGGAGCAAACAATCGGCCACCAGCACCCCGCGCGACGGCTCGGTGGGGGAGTACTCACCAATGTCCAGGGCATCCGTGTTGTATATCGTGCCGCGCCGCACCGTCGTGCGGACGATCTGCGAACCCGGCCGCGCCCCGTCAAAATCAATCCCATCGCCGCTGTAGTCCTGATATTCCAGCAGGCAGTCCTCAATACGGACATGGCTTAGGCGCAACAGCAGCTCGTGATAACGCGCCACATGACACCGGCGCAAAACAATGGTCACCTCATTGGGCGTGCCCACCGTCTGCACAATGGGCGGACTGGAGCCGCGGTAATCATGCAAATAGCAATCTTCCAGCAACCCTTGCGCGCCGTCCCGCAGATCCACATATCCACCTAATATTTCCACCTGCTGCAAAACCAAGGTGGTGTTGGTGCCCACCAGCACCAGTCCTCCCCAGTTGGTGTTGCTCCCATCGGCAGGAAGCCAAAAAATGGGTTGTTCCTCCGTGCCTTGAGCCGCCACCGTGACATTGGTGCCCCGCACCACGACATTGGCCTCGGCCAGAACCACCACCCCCGGCTCAATGATTAAACTGCCCCCGCGTGGAATAACCAGGGAATTGGTCAGCCGCACCACGCTGCCGGCACGCCAGAGCGTGTTGGAGGCCAAGGTGCCCCCCGCGAGGGTTTCGGCCGTGCGTAGAACAACCAGGCGATTGGTCTCAGACAGGATATGCCCCGTGCTGTCCGTTACCTGAACACTCAGCCGATTAACCCCAGGTGACAGAGGAACCGACACCTGCCATTGCTCCGGCGCGGGGGGTCCGGCCACTTCATTGCCGTTTATAAGCACCCACCGGGCTCCAGCCACCTGCTGCCGGCCAGAAACCGTCAGCCCGCGAGTCCCCACGATGCTGAAGAAATCTCCGTGCACCTCGCCCGTGGGAGGCGGGTCCAGTCGCAATTCGGCAATCAAATGCAAATCGGAACTGCTCAGGCTCTGATTGACAGCAATGATGGCCAAAACGTGATCCCCCGGTGGCAGCCGGTTCCCCACGGCCCCCAAAGTGAAAGTCTCCGGCGGATTGGTGGGGGGATTGCAACACGAGGCCTCATGGCTGCGCCCGCCAGTGGTGGCCGTGTGCAACACCGGCGCCCCCACGGCATTGGTCAGGTTGGCGCGGGCGATCTCCACCCCGTCCAGATACGCCACAAAACCATCGTCGTAATCCACCACCAACCGCAGCACTGCCGCCGGATCTAATGGCTCCGTGACCCGAAAAGTGCGCCGCAAGTACAAGGTTGAACTGAGGTTGGCCACGTTGACCGTGGTATTCTCGCCGGCGATGCCGGGATCTCCAAAGCCAAATCCACCCTGGCCCACGGCCCACGTCCCATCGAGCTGGCTGTCAGCGGCCACGGCCCAAATGGCCTGCGGTGCATTGGTCCCCAGGCGGTAGTGCCAAAGCTCATCGTGCGCCACCAACACCTTGCTCGCGGCCGTTGGCTGGCCCCATTGCACCACCAGTTGGCCATTGGTGGTTTGAGCGGATAGCATGCCGGTAAGCGAACCAAGCACGAGCATTGCGGCAAGCAGCCCGCCCCAGCCCGTCATTGCGCTATTGCGTTGCATATTTGACATAAACTCGCAGCAAATGTCGTTCTTTTCAATGAGCAAGACTGATCATCCATTGTCGCCCCCGGTTGACCGTTTAATATTGGGCCGGTCACTTGCAACCCGAGGTCAGGTCCCAACTCATCAAGAGGCCAAATCGCTGGGCATGAGCGGGAAGCAGCTTGAAAAGCCCAATGCTTGCGCTTTGGCCGGGCGCGCCTACACTTCAAGATAATGGAACGGCAATCCGGAAATCGCCGGAACACCCCCGGCATGGGGATCATTTTTTTGACGGTCTTCCTGGATCTGGTGGGCTTCGGCATCGTGCTGCCCTTGCTGCCCATTTATGGGCAAAAATTGCAGGCCAGCGAGGTCATGATCGGCGTGATCATGGCCAGTTATTCCTTGATGCAGTTCCTCTTTGTGCCCGTTTGGGGCAGATTATCCGACCGGATTGGCCGTCGGCCGGTGCTGTTGGGCAGCACCGCCTGCGCCGCACTGTCCTACGCAGCATTTGGCATGGCCTCCACCCTGCAGGGACCGGCCGCCATTGCCCTGCTGCTGGGATCACGGGTCATTGCCGGCATTTGTGGCGCCAATATCGCCGTTGCCCAGGCTTACATCGCCGATATTACCCCTCCAGCAGAACGCTCCCGCCGCATGGGCCTTATTGGTATGGCCTTTGGACTGGGATTTATCTTCGGGCCGGCCTTAGGCGCCATCAGCCTGAAACTCCTTGGCCATGCCGGACCGGGATGGGTGGCGGCCACCCTTTGTTTGTCCAACTTCCTCTTTGCCTTTTTCATGCTGCCGGAAAGCCGGCATGCGCCCGATGCCGTCGCTCCCCGGCCCCGCTGGGAGCAATGGCGGCACACCATGAAACACCCGCAAATTGGACTCCTGGTCCTGGTGTTCTTCTTCGCCACCTTCTGTTTTACATGCTATGAAACAACCTTGGGATTGCTGGTCAGCCGCAATTTCCGGCTTGATCCCGCAACCGCCCGGGATGCCGAAGTCGTGAGCATCCTCTTTGCCTTTGGCGGGGTGATTGGGGCCGTCGTGCAAGGCGGCCTCATCGGCCGGCTGGTCCGTCGCTTTGGCGAAGGGCGCATCATAGCCATGAGTCTTTTTATCGTGGGTTTCAGCCTGCTCCCACTCCCCTTTATCCAGGGGCACACCGTCCTGAGTTTCAAAGGTTTGTTTGCCCCAGGTGGAGGCGATTGGTGGATGTTGCTGGCGGCCATTGGCGCGCTTTCCATTGGAGCCAGCCTGACCCGGCCTCCCCTCTTCGGCCTCATTTCCGCCATGACCGATGCGCACGAGCAGGGCGCCACCCTGGGGGTGGCCCAAAGCATGGGCAGCCTTGCGCGCATCGCCGGCCCCGTGTTTGCCGGTGTGTACTATGGGCTGCACCCTGCCCTGCCCTATCTCGTGGGTGCCGGGATCTCTCTGTTGACCGGCGTGGTGACGTGGTGGTGGCTCTGCCGCCGTACTTCCCCCAAAGCGGTTACTTCTCCGGCAACCCCCGCCGCCCCGCAAGACCCCTCAGCGGCCTAACCCCGTGCTTGCCGCACTACAAATGGATTTCCCAACCCCCTGATTCTGGCCTAAATTGAACCCATGAACAGTGATGCCATGCTGGCCGCCACCGCACCGGATGCCCAAGGCCATTTTGGGCCGTACGGCGGACGGTTTGTCCCGGAAACGCTGATGCACCCGTTGCGGGAATTGGAGGAAGAGTACTTTCGCGCCCAGCAAGATCCCACCTTCCAGGACGAGTTGCAGTATTACCTGCGCGAATTTTGCGGACGCCCCACGCCCCTGTACTTTGCCGAGCGCCTCACCCGCGAGCTGGGCGGTGCTAAAATCTATCTGAAACGTGAGGACTTGCTGCACACAGGCGCCCACAAAATCAATAATGCCCTTGGCCAGGTGCTCCTGGCCCGCCGTATGGGCAAACGCCGGGTCATTGCGGAAACTGGCGCCGGCCAGCACGGCGTGGCCACCGCCACCGTCGCCGCCATGTTTGGCCTGGAATGCGTGGTGTACATGGGCGAAACAGACTGCGAGCGCCAGAAACTGAACGTCTTTCGCATGAAAATGCTGGGCGCGCAGGTCGTACCCGTCACCGCCGGCCAACGCACCCTCAAAGAAGCCATCAACGAGGCCATGCGCGACTGGGTCACCCATGTCCGCCATACCCACTATATCCTCGGTACGGCCTACGGCGCCCACCCCTACCCCGTCATGGTGCGTAATTTTCAGCGTGTCATTGGGGATGAAGCTCGCCGCCAAATCTTGGAAAAAGAAGAACGCCTGCCTGACCTTCTGATCGCCTGTGTGGGCGGTGGCTCCAATGCCATCGGCCTGTTTTATCCCTTCCTAAGCGACGCCTCCGTGCGCATGTTAGGCGTGGAAGCCGGGGGCGAAGGCATCCAGCCCGGCAAACATGCCGCCCGCTTTCAGGGCGGCTCCCTGGGCGTGCTCCAGGGCACCCGCTCTTACGTGTTGCAAGACCCCTATGGCCAGATTGAACTGACGCACAGCGTTTCCGCCGGCTTGGACTATGCCGCCGTGGGGCCTGAACATGCCTGGTTGCGCGATCAGGGCCGGGTGGAATACAGCTATGCCACGGATGAACAGGCACTCGACGCCTTCCTGCGCCTGGCCCGGTTGGAAGGCATTATTCCCGCTTTGGAAAGCGCCCACGCCATCGCCGCCGCCATTCAGCGTGCCCCCACCCTTGGCCATGACCAAATCATCCTCCTCAACCTCTCCGGCCGTGGGGACAAAGACGTGGCGCAGGTCGCAGAACGAATCACCCTCTAGCCAGCCCTATGGCACGGGGATCCGCCGCCTTGCAAGTCGCCTTAAAATTCGGCAAGCATTTTCCTGCTTGCAATAGCCCCAATCGTCATGCACTTTGATGCCCGCGCTGACGCGCACCCTCCCCGGTGGCTGGGTAGCTCAGTTGGTAGAGCAGAGGACTGAAAATCCTTGTGTCGGCGGTTCGATTCCGCCCCCAGCCACCAGTTCTTATCCCTCCCCACCTTGAGCTTTAGGGAGTTCCCAGGCGCTTTTCCAGGGCCTGCAGACGCTCCTCCCACCGCCGACTGGCGTCCTTTTGGCCGGCCAGTTCCTCACGCAACGCAGCCAATTCCTTTTGCAATTCCGCAATCCGCCGATCTTTTTCCTCCACTTGTTGATGCAATCCCTGAATGGCCGCCAGCGCCACACCGTCGGCGTCCACCATGGCGATGTGCTTGTCATCCGCGCCCAGTTGGAAGGCGGCGTAGAAATCCTGGGCCATCGGCCCCAAATGCCGCGTTTTGGCTTCATCATCCTTGTAGTTCCAGGTGGCCAGTGGAAGCGCCGCCACTTTGCGCAACACCTCCTGGGGATTGACCGCGCCAACATTTTCCTTGCGGTCACGATCCGAGCTGCCCGTCACCGTCCCGGCAGCCACCAGGTCGCCGTTGGGTTCAAGCCGCAGCCTTGTGGAGCCGGTCTGGCTGGTAAAAAACAGCAGACGGCCAGCGCCCTCGCCGTTACCACTGCCGGTGCTGATGATGGACCACCGCTGGCCGCCCGCGGAGCCGTTTTCCAGGCCCAGCCAGGTGCCGCCAGAGTGGGTACCGCGCACCACGGCCACCGTCTGGTCCGCCGCTTCCACCCGAAATCGCTCTCCGGGATTGGTGGTGCCAATGCCCACGTTGCCGTTGTTGGCAATGCTCAGCCGGGCTTGCGAGGAGGTGAAAAAGTCCAGACCGTTTTGATTGCCGCCACTGTTACGCTTGGAGGCCATGCCTTCACCGCTGCCCGTGCCGCCCAAGCGCAGTCCATTCGCCAGGGAACCCGTGTTCAACCCCTGGGCATCCACCACCAGGCTGCCATTGGCATCATCAAGAATATTACGAAAGACGACACTGCCGGGGGCGCCGCGCATGGAACCGACCACGCCGGAGTGGGCAATGGCGAAAAATGTCCGCTGCTCGCCGGCCGGGACGATGCCAAAGGCGGCGTTGGTCGGAGCGTAAATTCCCAGTTGCAGGCTGCTCCAGGTATTCGCCGCAAAGGCGCCGCCGGGGTCGTTGGCGTTGCGCAGCCGCAGAGTGACATCCGGCCCAAACACCTCCAGCCGGGAGCCGGGCGTGGTGGTCCCCAGACCCACGCGGCCATTGGTTTGCACATTGATAGGGACCGAGCCATCCGGCGCACGCAATTGAAAGGCGCCGTCGGGGTCGCGGTCATGTCGCAAGTTCCACCTGGCCTCGCCGTTTTCCGCAAAGTACAGCACCGCGTCCTGCCCGGCCAGCGCATCCACAGCAATGGCAGTATGACCGCTGCCGGTGCGCTTGAAGCGGGCCACCACTTCATTGAAACCCGCAACTCCTCCCAACGTCGTGCCCGCTCCTTCCACCGTCAACGGATTGCCGGGTGAGCTGGTTCCAATACCCACTTGTTGGGCGCTGTTCCAAGCCAGTGCGATTTTATCGCCGCCGCTCCGGGTGCCCAAGGCCCCACCCGACCAGCCGTAGGCCACCGGGCCATCGGGTTGCACGCCCGCAAAAGGCTTGCCGGAGCCATACCAGGCCAAGCCATGATTGCGGTCGCTGCCGCCTCGCAAGAACAATTCGGCGTCATTGATCCTCACATTCCCCTCCACATCCAACATGGCATCTACGGGTGCCGCCCCAACACCGACGCCACCGGAAGCGCGAATCAAAAACTGATGATCAGCGGTGCTGGCAAAAGGTGTGGGCGTGGAGTTGTCCGCCCACACAAAGGCCGTGGTATGCAGCGCCTGCGCCCGCGCGCCCGCGGCAAAACTGGCCAGGCCCTCGGCGGAGTTATTCCAGCCGCCCGGGATCGTGGCGTAAGCGTTTATGGCGCGATTGCTCAGGCCGCCGGCCACACTGGCGTAGCTGCCGTTGGCCCAGTTGGCCAGACCACCGCCCACAGTGCCGTAAATGCCCGAGGCCTGGTTGCCACCCCCTCCCCCCGCCGTGCTGCCGGTACTAATGGCCTGGTTATTGGTGCCACCGGCCACGGTGGCAGACAGTCCGCTGGCTTGATTAAATTGGCCGCCGCCCACCGTTGCCCCCACTTCGGAGGCGCGGTTGGCCCGGCCACCACTCACGGTGGCGTGACTGGCGGTGGCGCGGTTGGTTTCTCCGCCGCTTACAGTGGCATACACCCCGGCTGCGGTGTTCAACGAGCCGCCGCCAAGAGCAGCCCAGGCCCCGGAGGCCACGTTGCTGAAGCCGCCGGCTACTGCGCCCTCGGCACCGCTGACTGCATTGCCCCGCCCACCCCCAATCGTCCCGTAGGAGGCTGTAACCTGGTTGCTGCTCACGGCATTCCCCCCACCCCCAATGGTGGCCCCCACCACGCCATTAGCCACAAAGTTGGCCGCATGGCCACCGAGGAGATTGGGGCTGGTTACATTAGTTTGGGCGCGCACGGCGGGGGGCTGCCAACCGCCCACCCCGCTGGCATCAGAAACCAGCACCGCGCCAACCGTTGCGCCGGAAGGCAGTTTCAGGACATCGGCTTGCACGGTGCCCGCCACATGCAGTGCGGTTTGTGGAGCGTTGGTGCCAATGCCCACGCCGCCTGCGGCACGAAAAAGCACCTGGTTGGGCGCAGAGGAAGTGAAAGCCATGCCACTGCTGGTGTCCGCCCACACCAGGGCGCCTGAGTGCAGCGCCTGCGCGCCTGAGCCGGCGGCTAAACTATTCGCGCCCGCGGCCACGTTGCCGGCACCTCCCGGGATAGCAGCCGCAAAACCGGAGGCCTGGTTGTTGTATCCGCCGGCGATGGCGGAAACAATGCCTCCCGCCTGGTTCAGGGAACCTGCCCCGATGAAGGCATAGTTATTGGTGATCACGTTAAAACTGCCTCCGGCAATAGTGGCGCCGGGAACATCAGGATTAATCGTATTCCCGCCGGGATTGAGTATCATCGAAGGACCAGTGTTATTGGGCACCAGCCGCAAAGCCGCGCTGTTGTTCACCCGCAATTCCAACGCCGTGTTGTCCAAGGTGCCCAATTGGGCTGGGTTTCCGGCGTTGGTATTCCCACCCACGCGCCAGAAGGCCGTCGAATTCAAGCCGTCCAACAAATCGGCATTCAGGTTGGCCACCAAGTTGGTGCGGGTCACCGCAAAGGGCGCACCGGTGGGCGGCTCAAAGGTCAGCGCGCCGGTGAAGGTTTGATTGGAGCTTAAGCGCGCCACGCTGGCGGGGACCACCGCCTCGGGCAGCAAACCCGTCAGCCGCGCCGCCGGCAGGTTGCTCAGGCCCGCGCCGCTGCCGGTGAAGGTGCCCGCGAGCTGGTTGGTCAGATTGGTGGCGATCAGCACTCCTTGAAAACTGTTGCTGGCGCTAAAAGTTTGCTCCCGATTCAACAACGGGACGTTGCCGGAAAGCCGGGCGTCCACGAGCACACCGCTGGTAATGTCCGCCGCGGAATGTTGATGACTCTGCCGGGCAAAGGCCGAACTGTCCAAACCATCCAATAAATCGGCATTCAGGTTGGTAATCCGGCTGGTGTTGCCCACCGCAAAGGGCGGGCCGGCGGAGGGATTGAACGTCAGGCTGCCGGTAAAGGAGGCGGCGGTGTTCAGGCGGGCAATATTGGTGGATAATTGGGCGTCGCTCACGCGGCCAAGCAGGTTGGAGGCGGTGTGCGCGTGCATGGCGTATGGCACGGGCGTGATCCACTGGCGCGGTGTCAACGTGGTGTAAGGGCCGGCGCTGCCCTGCGGGCGCACGGCAATCTCCAGCCAGCGTTCCGGGCCGGTGAACAAGCCCGGCCCAAAGTCCAGCAGCACCTGGAAAAGTCCGGCATTCACCAGCACCGGCGCGGCCTGCACCGGTGGCGCCAGGGGTGTGGCATTGGTGGGACCGTCGTACAGCGTGAATCTCAGGTCATAGGTGCCGTTAGCGGGCAAGCCGTTCTCCACCAGCCTGCCCTGATAAGAGAAGGTGGTGGTTTGAGCCAGGATCGGGCCGGCCAGCACCAGGCACAGCCCGGCGGCGGCCAGGAGGGTTTGGGTGTTTTTCATAGCAGTATTAGTCGCTGTTCACGCGCCTGCCACACTGTAACGCGAGGTTGTAGTGAGATAATTGTTGAAAGGAATTCATAGGTCCTGCTGGTTTTCAAAGCCATTACGGCCAATTGACGTTGCAGTCCTTGGCGCGCAGCGGCGCCAGGTCAAAGTCCACGCACGGCCCCGCGGGCGGCGGGAAATTGCGGCGAAATTCCAGGCTGGGACTCAAGCTCTCATTAAAACTCTGCTGATTGCCCAGCACGGTGATGTTGCCCCCCAAGCGCACTTCAAAATCACCGCTGCCGCTGGTGCTCAGCAGGGTGGCGGAAATGCTTAAGCTGGCAAGGTTGCCGCTGCCGAAAATGCTTAGATTCTCATTCCAGCTCAAACTATGGGAAAAAGCCACCCCCATGGAGGAGATCAAGGTGAAATTGGACGGCGTCCAGCTCAACTTGTTCAGATCGCCGTAACGCAGGGTGGGCGAGCCGCTGATACCCTTGGCATTCAGCGTGTAGTCAGCCTCCAACACTTCGAGGTTGTTGATGGAGAGAGTGCCCCGGCCCGTCAGACTAAAAGTGGCGTCGGTAAAAACATGGCCGGCAAAAGCCATGCCGGCGTGGAACGTGCGTCCCGCGGCCGTTAAGTTGAACTCACCCCCCGCGCTCATTCCGGAACTGCGCAGGCGCAAGTAACCCCGCCCCGCCGTAAAGCCCGCCAGGGTCAGGCTGCCCTCCCAGTCAAACGCGGGGGCGCCGGAGGAAAAGAGTGTGCCGCCGGTAAAGCGCTGGCCAAAGTTGGCGAATCCAAGGTTACCGGCAAAATTGCCCAGGCTCATATCGTTCAACCCGCCGCCGTCCGGAGCATGGCGGACCAACTGGCAAGTAACATTGGTGAAGGGGAAATTGCGCACGCCCAGATTGCCGGGAGATAAAGGGATGGTGAATTGGCCGTCGGCGGGTATGGCAAACGCCGGCAGATCGAGGGTGCGGTCCAAGATGTTGGCCACCGTCATCCGCAGCCGCGCCCCGGTGGCCCGCAGCGTGTTGTTGGTGAACAGCAACGCAATATGGGCGCCTGCTGAAGGACCTTCAATTTGAAAGACCCCCACGCTCACCGGCTGGATGGAGAGCGTGCCTCCGAGGCTCAGCACCCCGCTGCTGGTGATGTCCAGTGTGGCGGTGGCGTTGACCGGACGCAGATCGTCACTGCCGGAGCCGCCCAAACAACCGCCGCTGACATCGCCCTCCACCCACAATCGGGTGACACCACCAGTGCGTTGCAGGATGACGGCGGAACCAGCATTAAATTGCGCGACGGGGAACGTGGACGGCAGGGCCAAAGCGGCGGTTTTTGGGGCGGCCACGCGATAGGTGCCGTTGTTGGTCACGGTGCCGGAAACATTCACCGATGTGCCCAGCCCCGGCAACTGCAGCGCGGTACCGCTGTTGATGGACAAAGTCGTCACGCCACTGGCGCGCGCGAGGGTGAGCGAACCAGTCAGCGTAAAGAAATCCAGGGATATCTCCACCGCGGGGGTGGTGAAGGAGAAATTGCCGCTGCGGGGTATGGTGAATTCCGGCAGAGCGAACTGGCCCAGTGCCGTGTTGCGATAATAGAGTCGCGCCCCGGCGGGCCAGCGCACCCCAGTACCGTCCACTACCAGTTGGAAATTGCCGCCGGCCAGGGGGGCCAGGTGGAAACCGCTGGTCTTGTCAGCGAGCAACAGTTCGGGCAGCGTGAAGGTGGCCGAGGGAGTGATGACACCGTTGCTCTGCACCCACAACTCGCCGGTGAGGCTGATGCCAGAGTTGATGGTGCCCAGAGCGCCGCCGCTAAAAGTGCCGGTGACCCGCAATGATTGCTGATCAAACCGCACAGCGCTGGCGGCGCTGAAGTTGATGGACAAGGTGCTGTTGGGCGTGTAGGAGCCGCTGATCGCATTGGCATTGATCAAACTGAAGGTGCCATCGCTCTCCAGGTTGCCCTCCATCAACACATTGAACGCGGTGGTAAAGCCCGGAATGCTCAGCGAGGCCTTGGAGAGGGTCAGGCTCATGGTGGACGCGGTGCGTTCCACCTGATAATTGCCTCCGCTCATACTAAAGCCATTTAAGGTGATGGCGGGCAACGTGCCGCTGATATTGAAGGTTCCGTTGGATTGGAGGACAAAATCGTTCAAATTGCCGTTGAACAATGTGGCGCCATTGAACAGCAACCTCAGATTGGACGGGCAGCGCAGTTCATTCACGCTCCAGGAGGCGGGGATGGCCCCGCCACCCCCGCCACTTTCAATGCGGAAAGCGCCGAGTTGAATCGGTTGCAGCGTCACTGTGCCGCCCAAGGTCACGCCACCGGGAGTAATGGTCAGTGTGCCACTGGCCGCGCCGCTGATGGGGAAATGGTTCAGGACGCCGCCACTTAAGTTGCCCGACGCCACCAACCCATTGTGACTGAAATTTAATGAAGCGTCGGCAAGGACCGAAACGGGCAGCGGGGGGGAGACCGCCGTTAAACTCACAGGGCCGCCCATGGACCCGGAAAGCAGAAAAGTGCCATTATTGGTTAAACTGCCGCTAATCCGAATCAGCCGCCCCAGATGCGGCACATTGATCTGCCCGCTGAATGCCGGCACCCGCAAGGTTTGGCCGGCGCGCTCCAGGGTGAAACGGACATCCGCAAGTCCAAACCCGCGCCAGGTAAGCGACAGCGGCGGAGCATCTCCCACGCTCACCGAGAAATTCCCATTGGCATCAAGCGTGATGGCCGGCAGCGGCAATGGGGCGGCGAAGTTGGTGCCGAATTGGAATTGGGCACCCCCCGTCAGATGCAGGCCGGCATTGTTGAGCACTGCATCAAACACCGGCCCGACATAAGGAATCACCCGAATAACGTCGTTGGTGAACGGCTGAATGGTTAGATTGGCGGAGAGTTGTAGCGTGCCGCCCGGCGATACGCGGATGCTTCCCTCCAAGGAGCCTTGCGGCACCACGGTCGCAAGTACGCCGCTATCCGTCCGCAAATTACCCCTGAGCGACAATTGTTCATGAGTGAATTCAAGCGTGGACGCGCCGCTCAAACCCGGCACCGGCAGCCCTGCAAAGGAAGGATTGTTGACCGTGCCGGTCAGCCGGAATGTGCCGTTGTTGGTGAATCCGCCGTTGACGGTATGAGTCCCGGCGAGATTGGGCACGGTCAACTGGCTGCCAGTGAGCGTCACTGTGGCCTGGCCCCCCGCGGGACGGTCGAGCGCCAGCGTGCCGCCATTAACCGCAAAACCCAGCAATGAAAAACTGCCGAGCGTGCCGGTGAGACGGAATCCGCCATTATTAGTGATGTTGCCGTTGACGTTGACCGCCGGCAGCGGCGGCACTTCGAGGGTGCCGCCGGCAAACATGCCATTCTGATTAAACACCAGGGAAACATTGCCGCTGAAGGCGGGATACGGCACCGGGAACATCGGCATTGGGGGCGTCCAAAACAGGACCCAGCCGCCGTCACTCTGAATATTACCACCCAGCCGAAACCCATCGAAACCGGGCAAAAGCACATCGCCCTCCAAACGTACCTGCGGTATATGGGCCGATCCCTGTCGTGAAAAACGAAACTGAATGTTGGTGAATCCAAAGCCCTGGAGGCTTGTGTAGGCATTTGTCGCGGCAAAGTTAAAAGCGCCATCGGCATTTAATTCCCCGGTGAACCAGTTGGTGGAAAACAAGGCCCACAAGCCGGCGCCACTGCCCAGGCTGAACGAGGCGCGGAGGCGGCCGACGCGCTGAATGGCAGAGAAATCAAGCGCGCTGCTAAAGTTGCGGGTGGGGAATGAAAACCACACGGCTGAAGGCGCCCACGTCCCCATGTGAACTTCCCCGGCGCTGGAAACAGTGCCGGTGAAATTCAGTGTGGGCAGTCCCGGGAACGTGGCCCCGGCGCGCAAGGTGCCCTCCAACGCCAGCCTGGCCACACCGTCGCCGCCGTTGGTGGGATTGCGTTGAAAATGGAATCCCGTCAACTCAAACGGATACCCCGACAACCACAATGACTGCCCCGGCGAAGTGATACGGATGTCCACCGCGCCGTTGTTGCTCGCCGTAAAGCTCTGAAGGGTGAGCGATTGATTCTGCAGCCACTCGGCCAACAGGGTGAGTTTCGCGCCCGAGTTGACCGCAAACCCTTGCTCATTGAACGCGCCTCGCAGGTTGCCGCCGTCCGCCCCGCTAATCCGGAAGATGCCCAGATTTAAGGGCGGCAGCTCGGCCTCCCCATTGAAGGTGGGCGTGCCATCAGCGGATAGGCCCAATGAGCCATTCACGCCGCCCGCCGACCACGTGAACAGCACGCCGTTTTGGCTGGCCTGCAGCGTGGCGCCGGCAGGCACGGATATACCGCCGATAACCATCCCCTGGCCGCCCAGCGTGGCCGTCAGCAAAAACGTCCCGTCGCTCTGCGCCTGCAACGAGCCTTGAACGCCCGGCTGCAACATAACCTGCCGCTCCAGGCCCTCTCGCCCGGGGAATAAAGTAAGCGAGGCTGAAGGACCGAACTGTAGGGAGAAGGAGGCGCTGGACACGCCCTGGCCGCTGAGTGTTGCGGTGCCCAACAGTCCGCCTGCACCCAGCCGCACCATGTTCAACAAGTTCAAATCGTTGGTCAATTCGACGGTGGCATTCCACGGCCCGGTGGTGCTGAACGTGAAGGGATCATGGCGGGTGGCGCCGTGCAATAATAGCGTGTCGCCGGTCAGCGAAGGCAGCGCCAGCCGTGCAGGATGGATCAACACGCTGATGGCCGGCTGGCTGTTGGACAAGGCAACGCTCAGGCGTCCGCTCAAGAGCGGCCCGCTGTTGGGCAGGCATCGGAAGCTGCCGATATTAAACACCTCCAGATCGCCTATAGCACTGAAACGCGGGGCGGGTTCGGTGGAGAAGTCAATCAACACGTTGCGGAAAGTGAGCAGCTCATACGGCATGACGGGCGCGCTCAACTGCGCGCTGACCGCCGGCAGGCTGCTGGCCTTGGGCAAGACGGAGAACTCGGCGTTGGCAATGTCCACCAGCGTGACCGGCCCGGCCTTGAAGCGGGCGCGGCCCTGAAATGCCAGCCCGCCTTCGCGCCGCGCCTTGGCCACCGGCGATTGATTGGCCGGCTGGTAATTGGGATCATATCGCGGCGAGTACGCACCCAAGGAGAAGGAGCCATCGGCCTGCAGCAGGGTGGACCAGGCCGCGGGGAAATGGAAATTGGTAAGGGTGGCCTCCAATTTGATCTTGGGCAGGTTGGCTGCGATTTCCTGCATGAACTGCTGGGCCGTCGCATCAAGCTGCGCTTCGTTGGTGGCGGTGCCCAACTGGTTGAGCAGCCGCTCCAGGTACAGGGTGAAGTTGCGTTCAATATTGATGGTGGGGCACTGCGTCATCTCAAACTCCAGTATGGCGCCGTCGGTGAACTCACTCAGCCATTGGTTGGGCGGCACCTGCGCCAGGGCGCGAAAATAGGCGGGCCGTCCCTGGTCGAAGTCGGGTGGCATGACATCCAGCCGCGCCCGTCCAATTGGCACGCCCAGCAGTTTGCCCTCCAAATAACCCGTCACAAACACTTCCTCCACTGGATATGGCGGGCCGGGATTGATGCCGCGGAAATTAAAGCGGTTGATGGACTCCAACAGGGCGCGCTTCGAAAGCGGACGGCCATTGGTATCTGTCAAGCTGGGCGGATTGGGCGCCGGCAGATAAAAGCCCAGAGCACCCGCCGGCTGCATGGCCAGGATGTATTGCTGCACATAGGTGATGGCGGAAAGCAGGCGATCCAGCGGTGGCGCGTTGGGATTCATCGCGGTGCGCAGCTCCTCCGGCGGCGCCTCATAGAGCGCCCGCGGCACCCCCAAATAAGCCCCGCCCAGGATGCCGCCGTGCGGGAAGTAATCATTGGCAAAACTGCGCCCGGTGACTTGGGCGCGCTGGGGGGAGCCTTCCGGAAAAGCCAGAAACAGGTCCTCGGGCCGCCCCTTCCAGTTTGGATCGGCAATCAATCCAGCCGTGGTGCCCGGCAGATGATTGGTGAGGGCGGAGAGCAGCAGCTCCAGGCGGGACGGCAGCGGCGGCTGCCGGTTCTCGGGTCGCACCCACGTGCCCGTATAGGCCGGATGCGCCGTAAGGTTGGGCATGATGACGCGCGCCTGGGCATCGAAGGATTTTAGTCCCATGGGACTTAGAGCATAGCTGAACGAATACACCGCGTTTTCGGTGACGTAATCGAAAGACTCATCGAGGTAGCGGGTGATGGCCTCCGGGCTGCGCAGACGACCCTCCAGGCCCGCCAACAGCATATCGCTGGCATTCGGCCAGCTTACACTGTAAGAAAACATCATTTCCTCATTGGAAAAAATGGAGAAAAACATCAGCGCATAAGCCGGCAATATAAGGACATAGGTGCGCCCCAGCACTTCCGCCATCATCGCCGCCGGTGAACCGCTGCCCACGGCGATGATGTTGGTCTTGTTGGCATACGCGGCCGCCCCGCCCAAATTATAGCCCAGCGGGATTCCAAATATTTTCGGCTGCACCTGCCCGCAGAGGCGCAGCTCGGGATTAAGGCGATCCAGGCCTTCCCCTAAAGCGTTAATGAACATTTGTTTCAAGCCGGGCGGGGCGAGCTCGGGCGGCAATTGAATCATCTCCCCCAGCAGCGCAATCTTTTGCTGATCGTTCAACAGCGCCGGCAGGGCCGTAGCGGCGTAACCCACATATTGGGGGGCAACTTTGTGTAATAGGTGATCCAGCGTGGCACGGCTGAGGCCAAGCACAAAGTTGCCAAACGCCGCTAGCATTTCCGAAACGCAGCCGTCGCAGCGCAATTCCGCGCGCAAGGTGCCCAGCTCCAGCGGGCCGAGGGACACGTTGACATCCCCGCAGACCGAGGGATTGGGCAGCCCACGCGCATCGGTGGCGGAGACAAAGAGTTTGGCGCGCGCCATCGGCACCCCCAACACATTCAGCTTGCCACCCACGCCGCCCGAGCCGGTGGTGCCCACAGTGCCTTCGCCGGTGACGTTGGCAAACGCGGAAATGCCGGCATAACTGAAGGTGCCGCCCACCTTGAACGTGACATCCGGGCAGGGCAGGCCGGCCTCCACCACGTCACGGATGACGGTGTAAATCAGCTCCGCCCCCTGCTGTTCGTTGATGGCCGCAGCAAATGCCTCGCGGAAACTCTGCTCCACCAGATTCAACGATTCCTCCCGGAATTGGTTGAGCCGCCGGGCGGCATCAACCCCGACAATGCCCGGATCCGCGCTGGGCAACGTCTCCGCCACTTTCAACCGGATGCCATTGGCCAGATTGGAAGCCAGGCTGACCCCCTGGTTTTTCAAGTCTTGAATGCGCTGCTGGGTAATCCCGAAGACGTTGTTGAGGGTCGGCTCGTCAATCGAAGTGAACTTCAGAATGATTTTACCGGGGAATTTCTCCTGATTGGGGTGGGGCATACAGAGAATGTTCACTGTCGGCGGCGGGCAATCATCGGGGCAAGGTATGTTGAACTCGTTGACCGGCCCGCTGACGCCTGGCGCGGTCCCGCCGGGCACCAGGGCGGTGCGTACGAGATTGCCGCCACCGGGCACGCTTTGCGCAAACAGCTCCGCCTGTTGCCGCGCGCGCTCCAGAAAATTGCGAAATGCCGACCAGTTCATCTTGGGTGCGGGCACCGGCGGCAGATGCGGCGCGGGAGCGGACTTGGGCCGCCCGGTCTCGGCATCCATATAGGCGGTAAATTCACAGGGATCGCCAAACTCGTTGAGGAAATGATAACCGCCATTGGCCCCGGTCCAGAGAAAACCGGTCTGCCCCAGCGGGACACCCGCCGCGCCAAAATTGACATCAATGCAGAAGCCCACCGGCCCGGTCAGTGTAAAGGCCAGCAGCATGGTTAATTTATAAGTCTGATAAGTGCCACCGACCCGCCCGGCAAAAAATGGGTTCGGCGGATTCTGATCCAGTGCGCCGATGAAAATGTCCCCTTTCACATCGGAAATGGGTGTAAGGGCAAGGCCGGGATCAAGGGAAAGCCGGACCGATTGCAGGCCAAAGATGGGCGTGCCGTCCGGCTCATATGTCACCTTGAGGTCATTCACTTCGCCCTGGAATACAGGCCCATCCGGCGGAATGGCCAGGCGCGCGCTGATGGTCACGATAATATTGGTGGGGTGCAGCAGCGCTTCAAGGGGCAGATCCCCCCTGCGGAAGGTCAGCTCGGCGTGGCGCACTTGAAACGGAATCAGGTTGGCCAGCTCCCATTGGTGCTGATCATATATCATGGTGCCGGGAATGAACTGTGGCTGACCGGGGAACTGGGGATTGGCATGATTGAACACAAACTTGGTGTCCCGCAAGCCAAACCCCGGCCCATTGGGCACGAGGATGGTGCCGCCGATTTCAATGGAGAACGGATCCGAAGGGTTGGCGCGGTCATCAAACAAACGGTGCAGGTTGCGCAAGGTGAGACTGCCATTGGTCAGCACCAGGCCATTGCCGCCGCCCAGGTGAAAATTGCCCGCGAAGGCTACGGTCTCCAACGTCAACTGCGGCAACTCCCGCAAGTCCCAATCCAGCGCGCCGCAAGCGGTGGCCCGCGCCACATCTCCGGTTACACTGGTCAAAACGTTCGCCGGCAGGGTGACCTCCACCGCCCCATCCAACCGGATGCGCGGCAGCGTGCCCGGCGCGGCGGGAAATGCAGTGAAAGCGTTGCCTTCAGGACATATCGCGCTGCCCGCCCCCAGCAGTTTGACCACCGTGCCGCCCAGGTCCAGCAGCGTCACGTCAGTAGCCAGGCGGATTTTGCCGCTGGGGAAGCCGTCCAACCGCCACGCGCCATTAAGGATGTCCACGCGGGAGGTCTGCCCGCGCGGCAGAGGAATCTGCACCGTGCCATTGAGGTTGGTGAACCACGGCAGCTCGCTGCTGCTAAACAGCATCCGCGCACTGCACAGCTCGGCCGCCAGGCCGGGCAGATCCGGCACGCGCACCCCCAGGTTGTAGAAGTCCAACTCGCCAGTGAAGCGCAATTCCGGCTCGCCGCCCGCGCCTTCGGGCAGGAAGGTGACACGAATGGGATTCTGTGGATTCAGCTCCACGGACGGCCCGGCGTGGGCGGGCACGTTGGGACACAATCCTGCGCTGAAGAATTCCGGCAGCCGCAGGGTGCCGTTGCTGAACGTCAGCTCAATCTGGCCGGGTTGGAAGTCGGCGCTGGCGGTAACGTGCTCCGCAAACAAATAAAAGTTGGTGCCATGCGGCGGCCGGTTGGTGGCCAGGGCGGTTCGGGCAAAAAAGCCCGCCGAACCGGTGGCGCGCAACTGGCCGTACTGCGCGCTGGGCCGCACCGTAAACCCAAAACCGGCGTCAAACAGCACCAACTTGTCCGTCAGCCGCCACCATTGCAGCTCGGTGGCCGAAGTATCGAAGGAGAGGGTGCGGGTTTCGGAATTGAAGCCCACCGCCACATTAAAGTCAGGGCCGTTGGTCAAGGTGAGCGTGCCGGTGCCGGTGAGGGACAAGGCCCGCCCCACCGCGCCGGTCGCCTGAATGGAGGCCCGCACACGCGCGCCCGCAAACGGCAACGGGCCGGCGGTGGCGGCGGCGATGGAAAAGTTTAACTGATTGTCCAGCGAGGCGTGCGAAATCTCGAAAAAGGCGTTTTGCAAATCGGGAAACTCCAGCCGCCCGCCAAACGTGCCGCGCAGGTAGCCCGTGTCGCGCCGGTAATAGACCGAACCGGAGACTCGCTCCACCACGACATCCCCGGGCAGGCGCAGCTCCAACGGCCGGTTCAACAAACGCACATTTTCCCGCAACGCCACAAGCACCTCGCCCCCCATACCCAGCGTGCTTTCCGAGGCCGCATACCCCGCCTGCTCCAACAGACTCAAGTCGTTCACTGCCTTGCCCGCCACGCCGTCGAGCAGCACCTCATTCACCCGGGCCAATATCCACCACGCCTTTTGCGCGTCGGCCAGCGCCGTGACGCGCGCGGTGTACTTGGGGAAGATTTCCAGGCGAAACGCCTCCAATTGGGCACGATTGGCGTTGAGCTGATGCGGCGCGCCACCCTGCTGCTGACGGGCCAGCCCCCGCAAGCCCGCTCCGGCAGGCTCGCCGGTCTCCTCCAACAACCGGCCCAGACCGGCCAGCTCGCGGCCCAGCCGCAGGGCGGATTTCAGCGGAAATTGCAGCACGGGCGAGGCATTGGCCCAGGCGCGCACATCCTCAAACATGCGGTTGGCGGCAGTGTTAAGGCTGCTTTGCCACGCGGACAGGACACCGGGCGGCACATTGGCATTGGTCTTGGCCTGCTTGAGCAGCGCGGCCTGCTCAGCCGCGCGCAACTGCCGCAGCCGCTCCTCCATGTTGCGCTGGCGCACGGCCAACATGTAATTACGGTCCGCCTGCGGAGATTCGGGAGTCAGGTAAGCCGCTCGCTTGCCCGTATTGTCATTCAGGCCCTGCAATAGGCGCGGAAACTCCGCAACAGCGGTGGTGGCCCCAGGGGTGCCGTCGTAACCCGCCGGCATTGGTGCATCATCCACACCCAAAAGCTGCATCTCGGCAAGGAGCGTGGCGGACTTGCTCAGGATGGGCCACTCGGCCTCCTGGCGCAGGCCGTCCACATCCTGCCCCCCGGAAAACGGCGTGGTGTAGCGGGCCTGCCGGGCCTTTTTCAGTGCGTCACTGTTCAACATCATCCGCCGCACCAACGTGGTGCGGGCCACCTGCTGCATCACATTCAACGCCGTGGGGTCATTGGCCATCAACCCAACTTGCGCAAACTTGCTGGTGCCCGAGAGCAGCTTTTCCAGTTGCTCATCGGTCAGTTGATTGAACAACGCCGCGTTCGTCACCACTCCCTGGGCATCCATGCCGTGTTCGGCGAACATCTTGGTGCGCACGTTGGTTATGTAGTTGCGCATGGCCACGTCCACCTCCCCAGGATTGCCGCCCACAGCCTGCTCCGTGGCCAGGTAGTCCACCATGCCGGAAAGCAGCGCAATTTCCGTGTCCGGGTTCACAGTGATGACAGGTTCCGCCGCCGCCGCCTCCAAGGCCTGGCGCTGCGCGGTGCGGGCTGCTTGAGCCTCCGGTGTCTGCGCCGGGTTGGTGCCCTCCGTGCCAAGTGCGCCGGCTTGTTGTCGCTCGCGCGCTTTCTCCCCCGCCTCGGCCACGCGCACCAGTGCCTCGCCAGTTTCACGCGCGGCCCGGATGAGCGTGCGACGAGCTTCGGCCCGCTGGTTCGCGGCGGCGCCGGCCAGTTCCGCGCGCGCCCGGTCGCAGTCCTGCGCGGCCTTGACGAGGGCTTTCTGTAAATCGCGCACCAGTGCCTGCACCACCGGCGTGGTGGCCTCACGGATTTGCGTGACCGTCGCATCCGCCGCCACGTACCCCAACGCCGCCGGCGCCACGAGCACGATCAGCACCCCACTGGCCGCGGCGTTCAACGGATCGGTGGAAACGGTGAACACACTTTCGCTATAATCCGGCGGCGTGCCCATGGGCGCGAATTCCGGCGGGTCGGCAAGACTGGACAACCCCTCCGCCGCAGCGCTGAGACTGGCCTGGTAGCGATTGAGCGCCAGCCGCACCTCCGGCCCCAGTTGCGCCAGGCGTGCACGGTCAATCACGGGGATGTATCCCATGATGTTCGTGGCCAAATCAAACCGCAGACCGCTGGCGCTCAAGCCAAACTCGTACGTGGGATCATCCAGCGTGAGAAAGGCCTCAAACGCCATGCCATTGCGCAATGCCACCCGCCCGCTGCCCGCCAGGGTCAAATGCCGGTCTTCCGTCAACGCCAGATGCAGCGGGCGACGCGGTAATATGGAGATCGTGCCGAAGGCATTTGCTCCCGCCCCAATCCCCACCTGCCCGTGCAGGTTCAAATCAAACGCGCCACTGGTGTTGAGCGAAGCATTTTGCACGGTCAACGAAAGGTCATATTTGGGCAGGCGCAACTGTCCGCTGAACGCGCCCTCGAGGTATTTGTCATGCCGATGATAGCGCACTGATCCTGCCACGCGGTCCACGTAAATATCCCCGGGCAACAGCATGTCCGCCACGTACATCAAAGGATTGGTCTGCCGCCGCGATTTCTCCTGCTGCCACAAAGCCACCGCCACCGTGCGCGCCGTCGCAGCCAGGGCGGCGGCCTGCTGCAAGTACACCCGGCGGCTGATGAGCTGATTGTTGGCGGCCAGGCGATCGGACTCGGCCAGCAAAGTGCCCATGGCCTTGTCCAGCCCGTGCCAGGCGTTGCTCTGCGCTGCCTTGGCACCCAAGCGCGCCACCAACTCCGGCAACCGGGTGCTTTCCCAGGGCACCGTGGCCGTCAGGTTGAAGCGCGCGCGGTATTCCTCCAGGGCAATGCCTGCCTCCAGCAGCACTTGCAAGTCATCCAATGACAAGAGGCTGAGAAGGTTAAAGCTCGCCGTAATTTTGGCGTCCAAGCGCTCGTGGGCCCGTTGGATGGGCGCGGGTGAGTAAGTGAAACCCGCCGGGAGTTGCCGGAGAATCGCCGTCAGCCGCGCCATGTCGCGCTTCAAGTTGCCCAAACTCCGCTCCAGCGGCGGGCGGCTCATGTCCGCCACCAGCACAGTCTCCAGTCGTGCCGGGAAACTGTTGAGTGTGGCGGCGGTAGGCAGTCCCGCCAGTGCGGGGTGGTCCGGGAAGATGCCTGTTTGCTGGAGCGCGATAAACTCAAGCGCATCCTCCAGCGCATCAGTAAACGCGGCGTAATCGCCCCGTGCCTCGGCTTCTGCGAGCGCGGCCTCCAGCAGTGCCCACACACGCAATCCCAACTGGCCCATCGCCTCATTCACTGGCGCGGTGATTTGACTGTCGAGGCCCAGCGATTGTGCCAGCGCCAGTGTGCTGACCCATAAACGCAGTTCTTCCATGGCGGCAAAACGGTTCAGGGCTTGGATTGGCACCGACACTGGCGAGAACACCCCGTTGGACACTCCCAGACGGGCGGTGTGGAAAAGCGCAAAACGCCCCAGCAACTCTTGCATGGCAACCTGCAGTTGCGGGTTCGGCGCCAAACCTGCGGCCTGGCGGGACTGCTCCATCTCCACCAGGCCTTGCATGACCATGAGCATGTTATCCAACGAAACCACTGCATCGCCTGCCCGCGCCCGCGCCGCGACGGCGGCCGCAGCCTGCGCCAACGCAGCGTCCAACTCCTGCTGCTGGGCCGTGTCCAGTTGCAGTCCGCCGGCGACCTGGGCGGCTTTGAGCCGCATCAACGCGCCGTGTTGCTCCACCGTTGCCTTCAAGTCGCGCTGGGCCGCGGCCTGTTGCGCTGCATGCGTCAGCGCAGTGGAGAGTCCGGCGCCGGAGAGATTCTGAGCGCACCCCCCCATGAAGCCCCAGGCGCGCAACACACTGCCGGCCGTGGCGAAAGCCTCATCGGGCGCGTCGGGGCGCGTGTCCACTCCCGGCGGCGCGACGCCCACCGTAGCCGCGCTGAACTGGCCGATGGCCTGTTGAAAGCACCCCAGCCGGCGGCGCGCCTCATTGAGGGTGGCGGCATCAGTGGACGCCGGCCCCGCCGGCGCGGCGGGCAGCAGATCCGCCAGCGATCCCAACAGCGCAGCATGCAAATTGCCCGCGCTCATGGACAGGTGGTAGTGGGGATCGTCCAACGCAACATCCACCATGAATTTCGGGCCTTGGGGAAATGCCACCTCGGCGCGTCCGCCCAGCCGCAGGTCGCCGCTGGGTTTGAGATCGAGCCAAAGCGGACGGCTGGCGGGCACCGTTACCTGCGGCACGTAACCCGCGTTGACCGGCAGCTTGAAATTGCCAGCAACCGCCAGACGTAAACCCGTCTTGGGCGACATATCCAGCTTGAATCCCGGATAAGCCAGATTGAGACCAGGCAACGGCAACTGCAGTCCCTCCAATGCCACCACGGCGTTGTGCAGTCCGTCATCCCGAAAGACGCCCCGCAAAATCTTCAGGGGAAACCGCTGGAACAGCACCACGTCCAGGCCATTGGTCTCCGGCAGGCCAAACAAAGTGACCAGCACGGAAACATCCACCTCACCCACTGGCAGGCTGCGCAAAGGCCCATTGGTAACGGCTAATGGGTACGCCAGTTGATAAGCAGAATCCGGCCCGAAAGCCGCCACCACGGTATTGAACTGTAAGGTCTGTGCCAGTCCGCTGACCAGCCGCCCACCCTGGGGGAAACGCAAATAAAAACCGTGATCCGTCCCCCCGGCAACCAGCCCCAACAAACGCAGTTCAAAAGGCGGAATCGTGCCGTCCGGTTGAATGCTGATCTGCCTGCCCTCCATGGGCTGTTGATTGGCGTCCAGCGGCAGGAATTGATAGGTGCCCGAGCCAATCAAATTGGTTTGTGCCACCGGATTGAGCATCACACGATAAAACCGGCGAGGCTGGTTCACGGTATCCACAAAACTGGCGGTCGCACCAGTGCTGGTCAGGGAGGCAATGGTCAGCCAGTTGGTGGCGGACGGATTGTCATCCCAGGCGCGTTGCAGGTGATAAATTTGATTGCTAACAGTATTCCACGTCAGCCGCCAATGGCCTTCGGGCGTGCGTTGCGGCGGCGCGACCAGTCTGAACACACTGCGCGGATCCAGCGGATTCGTGGAGGCCTTGATTTCATCGCCGTCCCCGGCCCCGTCGCCGTCGGTATCCGCCAGATTGGGGTTGGTGCCGTAAAGGTTGATTTCATCGGCATCGGACAGGCCATCCCCATCTGTGTCCAATGGCCCATTTTGGTGGGAAGGCGGTCCGGCCAAACCCAGTAAAAGGGCAAACAAGACAAAAATTATCCAGTACTTGACCTCGATTGGCCTAATACGACCGGATTCCACTCCAGGCTCTGGCCGAGCATTCATGGGAATCACGTTTGAATGTTGGCGATGGGCATTACCATACATACCACAAAGTTGAAAAAGAACAACTTATATTTTTAATTTTATTTGATGTATCATTAGCAACCTGCAGCAGCGGTGAAGCCGCGGCGCCGTAATCGCGTGAAAACGCGGCGCGATTAGCGCAGAATCTGCCTTTAACCCTTAAGCTCTCCCGGCGGATCACCCGCACCATCTGGAGCGTCTCAAGTTGTTTCCTCCGCCTTTCCTCCTCACCGTTAAGCAAAACACGGCGAGCAATTCACAACCTCTTTTTTTCTTTTCGTAATCCGCTGTTTCTGAAAAATTCTGATATGCAAAATCTCAACCGCCGTCATTTTCTCAGTCTCGCCGCGGCCGGCACGGTCGTGGCCGCCCAAGTTTCCACCCGCGCCGCCGAAGAGCCCGCCGCCGGCCGGAAAATCAAGCTTGGCCTGATCGGCTGCGGCTGGTACGGCCTGGTCAACGTGCGGGCCGCCTTCAAGGCCGGTGGCGTCGAAGTGGCGGCTGTCTGCGACGTGGACAGTGCCCACCTGGCCAAGGCCGCCGACGAAATCGCCAAGCTTCAGGGCGAACGCCCCAAAACCTTCAAGCTTTACGAGGAATTGCTTGCCACCCCGGGACTGGAGGCCGTCATCATCGCCACCCCTCCGCAATGGCACGCCCTGCAATTTATCGCTGCCGTGGAAAAAGGGCTGGACGTTTATTGCGAGAAACCGCTGGCCTACGACGTGCGCGAGGGGCGAGCCATGGTGGAAGCCGCCCGCCAAAGCGGGCGCATCGTGCAGGTGGGCTTTCAGCGCCGCCAAAACCCCGCCTTTCAAGCTGTGCGCCAGCATATTGCCGACGGCAAGGCCGGGCGCATTGTGCACGTCGAAGCCCAGATTCACTACAATGCCAACCCCAAGGACGCCACGCCGCAAGACCCGCCCGCGTCACTCGACTGGGATTTGTGGTGCGGCCCGGGGCCAAAGATTCCCTACAGTCCGCAGGTGGGCCATTTTTCCTGGCGCCTGGAGAAAACCAGCGGCCATGGCCATTTGGTGGATTGGGGCATCCACTTGATTGACGCCGTGCGCGTGATCTTGGGTGAGACCACGCCGCGCACCGTCGCCGCCGCCGGCGGCATTTACCACTACCGCGACAAAATCACCACGCCGGATACGCTCACGGCTCATTTTGAATTCGCCCGCTGTCCGGTCACCTGGCGGCACCGCATCTGGGGCGCAGAGGAATTCGCGCCCGAGGTGAACAATGGCATTTTCTTCTACGGTGAGACGCAGACTGTCTTTGTCACCGACGACCGCTGGATCGTGATTCCCCGCGGCAAGGGCCGGGAGCGGCAGGTGAATGAGGCCCGCGCCGACGCCGGAACGCTGCACATGGCCGAGTTTCTCAATGCGGTGCGCGAACGCAAACCCGCCAGTTGCACCGTGGCCGACGCGCACCTCTCCACCACCGCGGTCAAGCTGGCCATGATTGCCTACGACACCGGCCGCAAAATCACCTGGGACGCCGCCACCGAGCAGATCGTGGGCGATCCCGAGGCCGCCAAACTCCTGAAGCGCGATTATCGCGCCCCGTGGAAGCATCCCTGGCGCGGGTAACCTCCGTCAAAAGCAGCGAGTGGTAAGGAGGGCGGGCTGACGAAAAACCAACTCCGCCCGGCAAATCCGCTGAATGCCTGACAGTTAGCGGCTCGCGTAGAGCCGGACAAAGTTCTCAATCAAGGCGGTGGCCTGCGGGGCCACGCGTTTGCCGGTCTCCAGGACTTCGTGATGCGAAAGCGGCTCCTTGTTGCGGCCGGCGGCAAAGTTGGTGATGCAGGCCAGGGCGGCAACCTTCAACCCGCATTGTCGGGCCACAATCGTCTCCGGCACCGTGCTCATGCCCACCGCATCCGCGCCCAACAAGGCAAAAGCGCGGATTTCTGCTGGAGTTTCAAAGCTGGGCCCGCTGACCGCCAGGAACACGCCGTGATGCAATCGTATCTGGTTCTGGTCAGCAGCCTCCTGCAACAGCCGCCGTAGCGAACGATTGTAGGCATCCGTCATGTCAATAAACCGCCGCCGCCCCGGAGCCACGGCTCCCCGCAGAGGATTCTCGCCCATGAAATTGATGTGGTCGGTCACGCACATGAAGTCCCCCGGCCGATAGCTGCTGTTAATACCCCCTGCCGCGTTGGTGAGCAGGATGGATTTGATGCCCAGCTCGGCCAGGACGCGGATGGGAAAAGTAATTTCGGCCAGGGATTTCCCCTCGTAATAGTGGGAGCGGCCGCAGAGGAGCACCACCGGGATTTTTTCGATGCTGCCCAGCACCAGTTTGCCCACATGCCCGGGCACGTCAGGTGTGGCAAAACCGGGCAGGGAGGCATAAGGCACTTCCAAAACGACGGTGCAACTGGCCAGCAAATGCTGGAAACCACTGCCCAATTGAATGGCCAGAGTCGGCCGCAATTTGGAGCGGCGCAAAATCCCGGCCGCCACTTCCGCGGCCGCCGTGGGGGTGGCCCGGCTCTTGAAACTGAGTGGCACTTCTCGATTCATAAAGCGTTTGTGCTGCTCACTTGCAATTGCGGCCTTCCGGCGTAAGGTTTCCCCGTCCTGTTAACGATGGACTTAAGCGCCGAACAACTGCGCCGCTACGCTCGCCACCTCATTTTGCCTGAGGTGGGCGTGGAAGGCCAAAAAAAAATCTGCGCCGCCCGCATTTTAATCCTCGGAGCGGGCGGGCTGGGCTCTCCCGTGGCCATCTACCTGGCGGCTGCGGGCGTGGGCACCCTGGGGCTGGTGGATTTCGATGTGGTGGACTTGACCAATCTGCACCGCCAGCCCTTGCACGGCACTTCCGACGTGGGACGCCCCAAGGTGGCCTCCGCGCGGGAAACCTTAAATTGGCTCAACCCGCAGGTGCAGGTCATCACGCACCCGGAGCGTTTGACAGCCGCCAACGCGCGGGAAATTGTTTCTGCCTACGACCTGGTCGTGGATTGCACCGACAATTTCCCCGCCCGCTACCTGGCAAATGATGCCTGCGTCCTGCTGCGCAAGCCCAACGTGTACGGCGCCATTTTCCGATTTGAAGGCCAGGCCGGCGTGTTTGCTCCGCACCTGGGCGGCCCTTGCTACCGCTGCCTTTATCCCGAGCCCCCGCCCCCTGAGGCCGCCCCCAACTGTGCAGAAGCTGGCGTCCTGGGGGTGCTTCCGGGACTGGTGGGCTGTCTGCAGGCAACCGAAGCCTTGAAACTCATCCTGGGCGGGGGCGATCCCCTGCTGGGCCGTCTGCTGGTGGTGGATGCCTGGCGGATGCGTTTCAAGGAAATCAAAGTACGACGCGACCCGCATTGTCCGGTATGTGGCGATTCCCCCACTATTACGCAACTTATGGAATACCAACCTGTGTGTGGCGCGGCCGCCTCGCAAAACAAGGCCGCTGACGAAATCACCGTGCAAGAACTGAAAGCATGCCTGGAGCATCCACGCCCGGGCGTGGTGGTTCTGGACGTGCGCGAGCCGGAGGAATATCAGATTGCCCGCATCCCCGGCACCGTGCTGCTCCCCCTGAGCCAGTTGCCCCAACGTGTGCAGGAATTGGATCCCGAGGCCACTTATTATCTGCACTGCAAAAGTGGCATGCGCTCGATGAAAGCCCTGCAATTTCTGCGTCAGCAGGGCTTTAAGAACCTGAAAAGCGTCAAAGGCGGCATCGCGGCATGGTCAGAACAAATTGACCCCAAGGTGCCCAAGTATTGAGTCTGGCCCGGTGCGCCGGACTAGGATTTTTTATTGAGGGGGCTGCGCGGGAAGGGATGCACAGATTCCTGGATCGTGCGGCCCACCACTTCAATCTTCGTCAAATCGGCTGTGCCCAACCCGCTCTGCTCGGCAAGCAGCAGGTGATTGTCGCAGGTGTTAAACGGTAACTCGCCCCGCGGGGCGCGTGGATTGGGATACCCCATGACCGCCATCCCCACCGCGTCTGTGGCCACCGGGTCCAACCCCATAATCATTACCCCGGGCTCGGTATAACCCACCTCCCCGCCCCAGTACCCCTCGGCCTTGGTCATGGTGGTGATGCCGTCAATGATGGCCAGATCAATGGGCCGGGCCGCACACAAATCGGCGATCGTGTGGGGCACGCGGTAGCCGGGGTCACGGGGATAAGCCAGGTAACCTTTTTTCATCCCGGGTAGTTGGATTTTTGCCACCTCCGTCTGCGCCTCCAGCAGGCCCGGCCCATGCAGGCGTCCGCGCCCGGCAGTGGCCTCTTCGCTGCCCGCCTGATCGCCATACAAGCTGTTGGGCGTGATGCCGAACAAATTTTTCATGGACAAGGTCACACCGGTGGTAAGGTGATCCTTGAGTTTGCAGAGGGATACCAGCACATCGGTATCCGCGTACGAATGATTGACCTGAAACGCAGAAAACAGATGGCCCCCACCGGCCACCTTCAACGTCGCATAGTCACGTCCCAACCCCAGATTTCGGGTATTCTCGTACTCCACCGGCCCCAAGGCGGACAAGGCTTGCAGGTCCCAATCCAGAAACTTCAAGGTTTGCTCCAACGTGGCCCGGCTGTTGGTGGACTCCACCAGCCGCACCCGCCGCACCCCCTCCCGGAACAACACCGCCACCAACGCCGCCGCGGTTTGCGGATGGCTCATGTAGCTGTAGCCGGGATGGCGGTTGAACACCGGCCGGTTGCTGGTGCCGGTGAGGTTGAGTTTGATCGTTACCGTCTTGCCCTTGACCAGCCGGCCCACGCCGCCCAACAAATCAAATCCCCGTTGGTAAACCTCCTTCAGCGCGGCCACGTCGTAGGTTTTACAGGCCAGCAAGGCCACCTTGGACGGGCGGCGTCCCGACACCGGCGCAGCGGCCCATACACCGCAGGACAAGGTCCCCGCCAGCGCAGCGCTCAGTCCCAAAAAGCGGCGCCGTTTGAGGCGCAGATGTCCAAAGCCGATGGTGCTCATGCCGCAAAATTAGGCGCCTCTCCAACAAAAAGCAAACCGCCAAATGTTCATGGCCCGGACGCCACCACAAAAAAGGGACGCCGTCATGGGCGTCCCTCTGCGGCATCTGCTGCAACGGCCGTCCGCTCAAGCCATGTGGGCGATGATGTTATCGCCAAACTCCGAGCACTTGATCTGCGTGGCGCCGTCCATCAGCCGGGCAAAATCGTAGGTCACCCGCCGACTGCTGATGGCTCCATTCAAACCTTTGATGATCAGGTCCGCCGCCTCATTCCATCCCAGGTGCCGGAACATCATCTCCCCGCTGAGAATGACCGACCCGGGATTGACCATGTCCTTCCCCGCGTACTTGGGAGCGGTGCCGTGCGTGGCCTCGAAAATGGCGTGGCCCGTCACATAATTGATATTGCCGCCCGGGGCGATGCCAATTCCGCCCACCTGCGCCGCCAGGGCATCGCTTAAATAGTCGCCATTAAGATTCAACGTGGCAATCACGTCGAAGTCTTCCGGCCGGGTCAAAACCTGCTGCAGAGTAATGTCGGCAATGGCGTCCTTGATGAGAATCTTTCCCGCCGCCAGGGCCTCCTTCTGCTCCTGATTGGCCGCGGCCTCGCCGGCAGCCTTCTTGGTGCGCTCCCACTGTGACCACGTGTACACGCGATCGCCATAACAACGCTCCGCCAGCGCATACCCCCAATCGCGGAAGGCGCCTTCGGTGAATTTCATGATGTTACCCTTGTGCACGAGCGTCACGCTGCGCCGCTTCTGGCGCAGAGCATACTCGATCGCAGCGCGCACCAGACGCTCGGTGCCCAGCCTTGAAACCGGCTTGAAGCCCACCCCCACACAAACCTGCGTCTCTTCGGCCGACGGGGTGACGCCCGCCGTTTTCAGGTATTGCTCGGCGCGGGCCGCAGTGCCGAACCGGATCTTGGCAAAATCTTTGGGAAATTCACGCGCCAGAAAATCCAGCACCTTCTGCGCCTCCGGCGTCCCGCCGGCGTACTCGATGCCGGCATAAATATCCTCCGTGTTCTCCCGGAAAATCACCATGTCCACCTTTTCCGGATGCTTCACCGGCGAAGGCACCCCGTTGAAATACTGTACGGGCCGCAGACAGACGTACAAGTCCAGCAATTGCCGCAGCGCCACGTTGAGCGAGCGAATGCCGCCGCCCACCGGCGTGGTGAGCGGGCCTTTGATGCCCACCAAGAATTCCTTGAAGGCCTCCACCGTGTCATCCGGGAGCCAGTTGTTGAAGCGCTTGAACGCCTCCTCCCCGGCAAACACCTCAAACCAGGCAATCCGCCGCCGTCCGCCATAAGCCTTGTTCACAGCCGCGTCAAAAACCCGCTGGCTGGCCGCCCAGATGTCGGGACCGGTGCCATCGCCGCGGATGAAGGGAATAATTGGCTGGTCCGGGACCGCCAGCACCCCGTTGTGAATGGAAATTTTGCCGCCCGCAGGCGGCGTCACGTCTTTGTACGCCATAAAATGATCAACTAAAGCGTGGCTAATGAAGCCTGTGGCTCACGCCAAGGCAATGCTTTTTTGCGGGCTTTCTTCATCAGCAGCCCGCCGGGCCAGGACGGCCCGCACCTGTTCCACCGCACGCTGCGGGGTCAGGCCATATTTTTCACGCAGGTAGTCCACGGTGGTGGCGTGCTCGATGAATTGATCCGGCCAGCCGATGCGCACCACCGGCGTGGTGATCTGCCGGTCGGCCAGCAGCTCCAGCACGGCCGAGCCATACCCGCCCATCAACACGTGGTCTTCAAAGGTCACCACCACATCGGCCGCCCGCGCAAAATATTCAGTGGTGCCGGCGTCCAGGGGTTTGGTAAACCGCGGATTGATCAATGCAAAATCATACCCCTCGGCGGCCAGCAATTCCGCCGTGCGGCGGGCCACCGACAGCATGTTGCCCAGGCCAAACAAGGCCACCTTCCGCCCGCCGTTGTTGGCAAAATGCTCCACCACCTCCGCCTTGCCAATCTCCAGCATCCGCGGCTGGTCTTTGATGGGCACTCCCTCGGCCGCACCGCGCGGGTAACGGATGAAGCAGGGATGTTTCTGATGGGTGGCCGTGAACATCATGTCCACCAGTTCATCCTCATCCTTGGGGGCCATCGCGATGACGTTGGGCAGGCACCGCAGGTAGGCAATGTCAAACAAACCATGATGAGTGGGGCCGTCGTTGCACGAAAGCCCCGCCCGGTCCATGCAGAAAATCACCGGCAAATCCTGCAGACACACGTCATGATGAATGCAATCAAAAGCCCGCTGCAAAAAAGTCGAATAGATCGCCACCACCGGCCTGAAGCCCATCGTCGCCATCCCGGCCGCAAAGATGACCGCATGCTCCTCTGCAATGCCCACATCGTAGTAACGATCGGGCATCGCCTTCTCGAGATATTTCAACCCCGTGCCGCTGGGCATGGCCGCCGTGATGCCCACCAGCGTGGTGTCCCGCTGGCACAACCGCACCAGCGCCTGTCCAAATACATCTTGATAGGCCGGTGCCGCACCCGGCTTGGGGGGCGGCGGGTCCCCCGTGACCACGTCGTAGGGCCCCGTGCCATGAAACTTCTCCGGATGCTTCACCGCCGCCTCAAACCCCTTGCCCTTCTTGGTCAGGACATGCAGCACCACCGGCTGATCGCACGTCTTGGCAAACTCCAGGCAGGTGATGAGCATGCCCAGATCATGGCCGTCAATCGGCCCCAGGTACCGCAACCCAAACTCCTCAAAAATCAAGCTGCTGCCAAAACCACCCCCGCGGCCGTCGCTCTCCAGGGAGTCTGACGGTTGCTGCTCCAGCGAAATTTTCGTGATGAAACCTTTGATCGCCTCCTCCGCTCGCCGCCCCAGGCGCTCCCCCAGATCCCCTTTAAGGAAACGCTTGGCCCATTGAGCAAAATCCCGCTGGAATTGATTGTACCGCGGGTTGGTGATCAGCCGGCTCAGGTAGTTCGCAATGGCTCCAACGTTTTTGGCAATGCTCCACTCGTTGTCATTAAGTATCCCAATAAAACGCTTGGTCGTGTGCGCTATGTTGTTGAGCGCCTCGTAAGAAATGCCGTTGGTCAGCGCGGCGTCTCCAAAAATGCAGACCACATGCTCGTCACTCCCGCGCCGGTCCCGTGCCGCGCACATGCCCAGCGCCGCCGAGAGCGCCGTGCCTGCATGGCCCGCGCCATAACAATCGTGGGGACTCTCACTGCGCAGGGCAAAGCCGTTGAGTCCGCCCGTGGTGCGGATGGTGTGGAAAAGGTGTTTGCGCCCGGTCAGCAGTTTATGCACGTACACCTGATGACTGACATCCCAAACAAATTTGTCCTTCGGCGTGGAGAAGACGGTATGCAGGGCGATCGTCAGCTCCACCACGCCCAGGTTCGGTCCCAGGTGGCCGCCATGCCGGGAAAGGGTGCGGATCAACTCCTCACGGATTTCCTCCGCCAGTTTCAATCGTTGTTCAGGCGTCAACTTTTTGACGTGTTCAGGACTGTCCACCATGTCCAGATATCGGCTCATAATTCCATCGCCAGGCATTGGGCCCTGCGCCCGCGGCGCAGGCCGTTCCGCATCCGGGCGGGGCTCAAGGGGCCTCCTCCGGCTCGGTCGTGGGTTTCAAGGCAGGTTCTTCCGCCAGGATTTGTTCCAACTGCCGGATTTTCAATTCAGCGTCCGTCAATTTCCGCCGGCAGCTTCGCGCCAGTTCCACCCCTTCAGTGTAGGTGCGCAGCAGCTCTTCCAGCGGTAATTCCTCCGTCTCCAGCTTCTGTACCACCTTTTCCAGGCGGTCCATGGCCTCTTCAAATGGCAGCTCCTTCGCCGCTCCCGGCGGAGCGGCGTGGGCGGAGCCACGATGATTCGCAGCCTTCGACATTCCCCTCACTTTAGCCGAGCTTAACCTGATCGTCCAGCGTGGTTATTGGCTTAAAACTTGATCTCGTCGTTCATCGTCTGGCATTGCGGGCATGGCGAGCGATCCACATCGCTGTCATCCGTATAGACCAGCCCGCATCGCGTGCAGCGAAAGATGTGATCCGGACTGGGCACCGGCGTGAACCGCCGCCGCCGGCGCTCGGCATACAACACCAGCAGCGCCATCACCAGCAGGCCCACCCCCACATATCCGGCAATCAGATTCTCCGTCGTCATGGCACAGTGGCCGGGGCGGTGCCCGGCAGAGGCTGGGTGAGGGGTTGTACATGCCAGTCCACCGTCAAACGCCCGCGCAGCAAGCCCCCCCCGGGGGCGGGTTGAAACTGCAATTGCCGCGCCAGTTCCAACGCCGCCTCGTCGGCCGCAGGGAGGCCGCTTTCACCCAGGATGGCCGCGGTGAAAACCCGCCCCTCCTCATCAATCACCAGCTCCACCACGCTGGGCCGCAGAACTTCCTTGTGCGCCAGCACCGGCGGCTCAGGAAGCGCACCAGCCAGCCGCCTGGACAATTTCTCCTCCAGCCGCACCCGCGAGCGCGCCGGCGCCCAGTCAAAAGCCACATCGGCCACCAGCGGCAGCAGTGCCGGTTCCGCCTTGCGTGGCAAAGGCGGGGCAGGCTCTGTCAACACCCGGACGTATTGGGCAAAAGTGCTCCCAAGTTGTTCCACCGGCAGGGGCAGCCACCGTTGCTCGTCGGACCATTCATGAAACTCGTGGCGCACCGGGGCGGCCCGCAGCCACCCCGCCCCGGAAAAGCCCCGCAGGGAGGGCAGGGCAAATATTTGCGGATCGTCGTAATCCGGCAGCCGCGCCGCCCAGGCGGCTAGGTTCTCCGCCAGCGCCGTGCGAAAAGCCTCCTCACCGGCCGGCGGCGGCGACGGTCGTTCCCCCAACAGCCAGATTACGGCCAGGTGAGCTATAAACGAAAGCCCCACCCAAAACCACAACGGCCGGCGCAGCATCGGGGCTGAAGCAGGTGAACCACTCATGGCGAAAGGAGATAAGGCGGTGGGCGCGTGGCCAGCAGCACCTGCCGCACTCCCGCCGCGCGGGCCACAGCCCCCGCCCGCACCACCATGTCGTAAGGCACGTTGCGGTCAGCCAGCATGAGCAACGTCACCGGCTGGCGCGAGCTGCCTACCAGGGTTTGCAGCTCCCGTTCCAATCCCGCTTCCGTGATGATTTGATTCTTGTAATACATCTGACCCGCCACGTTGATGGCCAGGCTGACCATCGGATTGGTCACCACCACCAGGCTGCTGGAAACCGGCAAATCCAGCCGTGCCCCGGGCAGATCCACCCCCAGATTCAAATCACGCGCCAGCTCCACCACGCGCCGCAACACATCGTTGGAAACCCCCGGCGCCGCCTGCACACTCAGCCAGCGCAGGCTGCGATTGGTGCGGGACTCCCCCTGAAGGCGCTGCTGGAAAGCATTCCATCCACTGATCGTTTCCCGGCCATAACGAAACAAGCCCCCTTCGTCCACGCGAACCACCTTGAGCTCCCCAGGCCGCACCGGCAGCCCCTGTGCGTCGAATTCCATGGGCAGCCCCGGCACATACACCAGCCAAGTGGGAAACATGAGAAACAGCAGCAACAATACAAAGACTGCGGCAAACGGCGCCGCTTGAAACTGGCCGCGAAATATCTGGTATTTGCGCGGAAATCGAAACAGGGGGTTCATTTCTCCCAAAGCATGTGCAGCACCTCGCCTGCCGCCCGCTCCATGTCATGCACAATGGCGTCCACCCGCCGCACCAGGTAGTTGTAGGCGGCATAGTTCAGAATGGCGATGGCCAGCCCAAGCGCCGTGGAGCTTAGCCCGGCATAAATGGACCGGGCAAAGTCATACGGGTGAATGGCCATCCCTTGCCCGCGCAACACCCCCATCATGCCCATGAGCGCCAGCACCGTCCCCAGCAGCCCCATCAGCGGCGCAATTTGGGCCACCGTGGCCAGCACGCTCAGGCGCTCCTCCAGCCGCGGCACTTCGTTGCGCCCGGCCTCATCCAGCAATGCGCGCACCGTTTCCCGGTCTTTATCTTTGTGTTTGATGGCCAGTTTGACCAGGGCCGGCACCGGCCCCGGCGTGGCGTCGCAAATGGAAAGCGCCTCCACCACATTGTCGCGGCGCAGCACCGTGCGCACCCCGTTCAAAAATTCAGCGCAATTTATTTGGGCGCGGTGATAGGTCAGCAACCGCTCCACAAACACCACCAGCGCGGCTGCTCCCACCAGCAACAGCAGCCAGGTCATCGGCCCGCCCGAACTCAGCAAGGTCGGCAACATGGGTCTATTCTTACGGTAAAAGTGGACGCAAGTCCAAATGTTAAAAGGGCATCGCCCCCCCTGCCCTGACACACCCCCTCACCTTCAACGCCCACCGGAAGGCGCGTTGGTGACGGGCGGCTGGCGGCAACCCCGTAAAAACAGCCACAAATCCACCAAGTCCTGCAGGGTCATGCTCTGTTGCAAGCCGGCCGGCATGATCGAAACCGGCACCTGACGGCGCTGTTTGATGCGCGGCTTCGGAATAACCAGCTCGTTGTTCTTGGCATCGCGCAAAATCACCGCCGCCGTGGTCTCGCGGGCCAGCACGCCCACATATTCATTCTCCTCGTCGTCCACCACCAGCCAGGTCTCATAGCCCGGGGTAATCACCGCGCTGGGATCCAGCAGACTCTCCAACAGACTTTCCGCATCCATTCGCAAACCGATGTCGGACAAATCCGATCCCACCGCCACCCCCTCCCCCTGCAAGCGATGGCAGCCAATGCAATTCAAGTCTGGGTGTCGAAACAACGCCGCGCCCCGGTTCGGGTCGCCCCTGAGCTTGAAAAACTCCTGCAGCGGCGGCAGTAATTTCTGATTCTTGTCCAGATACGGCGGCAGCACTTCCCAGGCCTGCGAACGTACTTCCGGCCAAGGCACGTGCGCCAGCTCCAGGGTGAGCATGGGGCGCAAGTCGTTGGAAAGGGCACCCTCCCCTAGCCACCTGAGCAGTTCTTGGCTCCCCACCCGATTGCTCGCCAGGCCGGCCACCGCCAGTCGGCGATTGGCCAGGCTCTCCTGCACATTGGTAACCATCGTACGCAACAAAATGCCGCTTACGATTTCCTTGGCCGGGTTGGGCGGCGGCGAGGGCGGCGGTGCCTTCGAGCAGCTTGTCCAGAACAAACCCAGCAGGCAAAGCAGCCATCCCCCCAAATATGGTCGGGCGCTGATATGCATCCGGTTTCGATTATAAAATTGCCCTCCCTCCGAAACAAGCACGATGGACCTCTCAAACCGTCGGCACCTGGCTTGACAAGTGTATGCCGTACCTGGCAGCCAGTGCTTTGCAAGCCGGCGCCAGCCTTTCTGCGTCAGCGGCGGACACCAGGGCGGGATTGGGACGCCACTGCATTGGCGCCAGATCGCCAGTCCATTCCTGGCCGTCGGCCAAAGCCTGCTGGCGTACAAGCTCGTTAAGCTGGCGTGAACTGTCCTGACAGGTAATTTTCGCAGCCAGCGCCCATGCCCGGGGCTGGCAAGTGTGAGCCTCCTCCACCAGGCGCCGCAGATCCTCCGCCAGTCTGTCTTCCTTGAGCCAACGTCCCGTCTGGGGATTCAGGAATTGCCCGGAGCCAATATGCGCCCCCTTGATCAAACCCACCGGCGTATCGGCAAACAAGGATTCCGCCACCACCACACACGCCCCCTCCCGCCGCGATAACACCACACTGGCACGGGCCCGGCAAAGCGTATCGCATACCTCGGCATGAGCCACACTCTCCCGCAGGGTAAAACGATCCGCCACCCCAAACGCCGCCGCCTCGGCCTGAATGTCCTTGGCCGTGCGCCCCCCCTCACGCTGACCAATCAGCACCACCCGCCAATCCCGTGGCAACCGTCGCAAGGCATGAAAAAACACCAGATGCCGCTTGAATTCGGCGAAATTGGCTACCATCACCAAATGCAAATCCCGTTCACTCTTCGGCCGCGGCGCAAAGGCTTCAGGATTCACCCAGTGCGACGGCATCAGAGGCACAACGCGATAGCGAGGCGAAAGGTGGGGCAGCCATTGCGCATCCGCAGGGTGGCTGATCTGACAAAACACCGGTACCGGCCAGACTTGCGGAAAATAGAAATTGAAAACGCTGTGCGGCGGACTCCATGAAGGCGCCAGTACCAGCGTGTATTGCCGGGCAAACTCCTCCCGCTGGGCCGGGGGCAGGGAAAGCAGCCGCATCCATTGGTACTCAAAAGCGATATAAAGCACGCCCGGCTCCCGTGCCGAAAGGGGGGGTTTCAGCAAAACGGCCTTTTCCAAATCCCGGCTGGCAGCCGCTCGCACATCAAACACCGCCGGCTCCAACGGCTCAGTCAGCGCCGCCAGCCGCTGCCTTGCTTGCACCTCCCAGCGGCGGGCGTGCTTCGACGCGGGCACCAACCGGATGGCGCGGCATAAAAATTCCGTCCCCCGCACAACGCCCTGCGGCTGCTCCGTACCGGCCCATTGCCCCCGCCACGCCCACGCCAGGGCGGCCGGCCAGCGCCACCAGCGCCCGCCGCGCAAACGATCCCTGGCCAGCCAATAAAGTGCAAGGGGCGTCATGGCAGCCTAGCCCGTTAATCGCGTATAGCGTGCAGGGGTGACGGGCGGGCGTTTGCGTGCCGGGGTTAAGTCCAGGACGATTTGTTCCGGCGCAAGCTCTTTGAGCAACGGCTCAAACTCGGGCAACGCCGTGCCCAGGATCACCATCTCCGCATGCCGCAACACCTGCTGCGGCTGGTCCGCCATCAATCGTGCCAGGTGGGGAATCCTTTGTTGAATGAACCGGCGATTGGCACCAATTAATCGCCCCAGTGACACATGCGGATCATATAATTTCAACCGGCATCCCTTGCCCAACAGCACCTCCATCAGCGCCACCATGGGCGATTCGCGCAAATCATCCGTTCCCGGTTTGAAGGCAAAGCCCAGGATGCCAATCCGCTTTTTGCCCGTCTCCAACACCCACTCGGCGGCTCGCTGTATCAGCCGCTGATTACTTTCGCTGATGGCCTGCAGCACCGGCGTGGGCACGTCCTGTTCCCGCGCCAGGCGCGTCAGCGCCCGCAAATCCTTGGGCAAACAGGAGCCGCCAAAAGCAAAGCCCGGACGCAGATAGGCCGGCGAAAGATTGAGCCGGGTATCGTGACAGAAAATCTCCATCACCTTGCCGCTCTCCACCCCCATTTGCCGGCATAACAAACCCACTTCATTGGCAAACACCACTTTCAACGCATGAAATGCATTGTCCGCGTACTTCACCATCGCCGCCGTTTTCAAGTCCGTTAAAAACAGCGGCGCCTGCAGCCGGCGATACAAGCCGGCCACCCGCTCCGCATCCGCCTTGCGTTCACTCCCAATGACCGTCTTGGGCGGATGAAAAAAATCCTCCAGCGCCGTGCCTTCCCGTAAAAATTCGGGATGAATGGCCACGCCAAAATCGCGCGGCGTTCGCAAGCCTGAGGCCTGTTCCAGGGCGGGAATGACGTGCTGCTCCACCATGCCCGGCAGCACCGTGCTGCGCACCACCACCACGTAACGCCGGCGCGGCGGGTGCTGGCGCAACCCCTCGCCGATGGATTGGGCCACCCGCACCAGCGGCGCGACGTCCAGCCCCCCATTCGGCAAAGACGGCGTGCCCACGCAGATCATGGCCATGGCAGAACGCCCCACCGCCTCAGTGTGATGCGTGGTGGCCTCGATGCGCCGGGCGGCCACCCCCTCCGCCAGCAACTCCTCCAGTCCCGGCTCCACAATCGGGGATCGCCCCTGCCGCACCAGGGCCACCTTGTACTCGTCCACGTCCACCCCTATCAGATGATGACCACGGCGGGCCAGGGCCGCTGTCACCACCGCGCCCACATATCCCAACCCATAGACGGCAATAACCATAATCAAGTGATCAGTTGTTTCGCATACCCAGCCAGCGTACTGGCCGCCTGTGCCCAACTGGCGTGGCGCCGCACCCACTCCTGCCCGGCTGCAGCCAGCCGCTCCCGTTGCGCCGGTTCCTTCAACAAGGTCGTGACCGCCCGGGCAAAATCCTCCGCCGTATCGGCCAGCCAGATGGTTTCGCCGTCGCGCAAAGGCAATCCCTCCGCGCCCACGCGCGTGGAAACCACCGGCAGCCCCGCCGCCATGGCCTCGTAGATTTTAATGCGCGTGCCACCCCCGGCGCGTAACGGCACCACCAGCACCTGCGCCTGTCCCAAATGCGGTCGGACATCCGGCACCGTGCCCGTCACCTGGACGGACGACTCGCGCTGCGGCAGGCCCGCGATTGCAGGCGGCGGATTACGCCCAATAATGCTAAATGACGCCCCGGCATGCCGCTGCTTCACCAGTGGCCAGATGTCCTTCATCCACCATTCCACGGCGTCCACGTTGGGCATCCAGTCCATGCTCCCCAGGAAGGCAATCCGCCCCGGCACGGGGTGTGGGCGGGTTTGGCCAAAGTATTCCACATCCACGCCCGTGGGCACACTGCCCAACACATTGCCCAGGCCGTAATCCGCCCGAAATCGGCCGGCGTCGGTTTCGGAAACGGCCACCACCCCGTCGCTGCGGGCGCACAAGCGCTGCTCCCATCGGCGCAGGCGCTGCCATTGCAGGTGGAAATACCAGCGCTGCCAGGGGTGGCGCTGCTGCTGATACAGCCGCTCCCAGATTTGCGCCTCCACGTTGTGCTGAAATAACAACACCTTCAAACGGGGACGCGGCACACCCCGCGCCAGCGGAAACAAATTGATGGCCGGCGTCAGAAAATCACACACCATCAAGTCGTGCTTCTCCGGTGTGTCCTCCTCCTGAATTTCCAGCCGCATGTTGTCCGAGCGATACCGCGCCAGCACATAGGGCAGTGAGGAAAAAAGGTTGCGGCCCAAATCCGCATAAAACTCCAGCGATCCCTTGCGCGGGGCAGACCACCAGACCCACAGTGCACGGCGGCAATAGGCGGCCGCCTGCTGTTTGATGTCCGGCGGCGTGTCCGGCTCACAAAGCGCCAGGAAAGTTACTTCGTGAAGCCGATTGAGCTCGCGCAGAAGGTGATAAGTGCGCAGCTTGCCCCCCGTGTCCAAAGGATGCAGCGGGCCGGTTTTCAACCATAAAATGCGGAGCGGGCGATTCATGAGCTGATTTGCGCCTCCACCGCATAATCCAGAACCACCAGCCCCCGATAGGCGGGTTTGTAAGGCACCCGTCCATCCGCCGGCGGCGCCGCCGCCACATGCAAAGCCACCAAATCCAGCACATCTGCATAATGCCCCTGGTAACTGTAAAACACCCCCACCCGATAATCCCCCTCCACCAGGGGCAACCGCCGGATCCGCCCGTTGAGCACCAACCGTTGCCCGCTCTGCAAGGTGTAGCCATGACCATTGACCTGGCGCAAGTCCACCATCGCCACCCGCACCCCCAGCGCCGAGAACAACAGCAACTGGAAATCAGTCAATCGCGCGGCCTGCGCCGCCTTGATTTCCACCTCGAAGCTCACCTCTTGGCCACTCACCACCGGGTTGGGCGTCATAACAAGGCGCTCCAAAACCAGGGACGGCCCCAATACCACATGCAGCCTCGCATCCTCCTTGTGATGCTGCCGCATCTCATCCAGATACCGCGCCACCTGCTCCTCCACCGGCCCCACCCCCATCACCCGCCCGCGATCCAGCCACAGGGCGCGCCCGCACAGCGCCTGCACCGCCGCCATGTTGTGGCTTACAAACAAAACCGTCCGCCCCCCGCCACGCGTCACCTCCCGCATCTTGCCCAGGCACTTTTCCTGAAAAGCCACATCTCCCACCGCCAGCACTTCATCCACCAGCAAGATCTCCGGCTCCAAATGCGCCGCCACCGCAAAAGCCAGCCGCACATACATCCCCGAAGAGTATCGTTTGACCGGGGTGTCCAAAAATTCCTCCACCTCGGCAAAAGCCACAATTTCATCAAATTTCCGGCGAATCTCCGCCTTGCTCATGCCCAGGATGGCCCCATTCAAGTAAATGTTCTCGCGCCCCGTCAGCTCCGGATGGAAACCCGTCCCCACCTCCAAAAGACTGGCCAGCCGTCCCCGCACCCGCGCCTCCCCTTCTGTCGGCTCGGTAATCTGGCTCAACACCTTCAGCAGGGTGGATTTGCCGGCGCCGTTGCGCCCGATGATCCCCAACACCTCCCCTGCCCCCACGTCAAAGGAAACTTCCCGCAAAGCCCACAATTCCTGCGGCTCCTTCCGCTGGTCCCGCCGCCAGAGGCCGCCCACCAAATGGGTCAAATGATCGCGCAAAGTATCCTGCGCCAGGGCGGCCCCCAGCCGATATCGCTTGCCCAGGCCCCGCACGCTGATAATGGGATTGGAATTGCTCTCCATGCCCCTTAAATGACATCGGCAAAGGTCCGCTCCATTTGCCGGAAATACATGACACCCGTAATCAACAGCACCATCACCACGCCCAGGCTGACCCCAAACCCCGGCCAGTACGGCTCGAACGCCGGCCCCAACAAGCACCACCTGAAGCCATCTATGACCCCCACCATCGGGTTCAAGTTGTACCAAAACCGCCACGCCTCCGGCACGGCCGACGACACAAAACCCACCGGACTAACATACAACCCCATGCGCACCAGGAAGGGCACCACGTATTTGACATCCCGGTAGCGCACATTGAGCGCGCTGGCCCACAAGCCCACCGCCAGCGCGGTCAGCACCGCTGCCACAAAAAACAGCGGCAGCAGCAGGATTTGCCCATGCCATGGCAGGCCAAACCCCAACATCATGGCCGCCAAAATCAGCGCGGCGATGATAAAGTCCATCCCCCCGCTGATGACAGCGCTGGCCGGTATGATCAGCCGGGGGAAATAAACCTTGGTGATCATCCGCTCGCTGGCCACCAGGGAACCGCTGCACTCGGTCAGCGCGTTGGCAAAAAACTGCCACGGCATCAGGCCGGCAAACACCAGCACCTCGTACGGCGCTCCCCCCGGGCTGGGAAATCTGCCCAGCGTCCGGAAAATAAAGGTCAAAATGACCATCATCAACAGGGGTTGCAACGCCGCCCAAGCCACCCCCACATACGTTTGCTTGTAGCGCACCAAAATATCGCGCCAGGCCAGAAATAGAAACAGCTCGCGATACGCCCACAGTTCCCGCCAGTCCAAAGCCAGCCAGCCGCGGCGCGGACGAAGCACCCGCTCGCGGCAAACCGTCGTTTCGGCAGCAGTTGGATGCATGCGTCTGGTTTGCGTTGCGCGGCTCATGATGCCTGCAACCCGCCCCGGCTTCAACACCAGACGTGCGTAAGTTCCCAATCCCTATCTTTTTATTGTCGCCCAAGGGGGGTTGTCATTAAACTTCGCTCCGCACGTCAGATGACTGCCGGGCCGATGATCGAAGTTCACAACCTGACCAAGCGCTACGCCGGACGGCTGGCGGTGGACCGCCTCAATTTCACCGTCCAACGCGGCGAAGTCGTGGGCTTGCTGGGCCCCAACGGGGCCGGCAAATCCACCACCATGCGCATTCTGGCCTGCTACCTGCCCGCCAGCGAAGGCACCGCCCGCGTGGCCGGCCTGGACGTGTACACCCAGGCCAACGAAGTCCGCCGCCGCATCGGCTACATGCCCGAGCATAATCCCCTCCACCATGACATGCGGGTGCGGGATTACCTGAAATTCCGGGCGCGCCTGAAAGGCCTTTCCCGCGCCGCCTCCCGCGAGCGGGTGGACGTGGTCATGCAGCAATGCGGCTTGACCGAGGTGCACAAACGCATCATCGGCCATCTTTCCAAGGGCTTCCAGCAACGGGTGGGACTGGCCGATGCCCTGGTGCATGAACCCGAGCTGTTGATCCTGGATGAACCCACCATCGGGCTGGACCCCAATCAAATTCGCGCCGCCCGCCAGCTCATCAAAGACCTCGCCTCCCGCCACACCGTCCTGCTTTCCAGCCACATCCTCCCGGAGGTGGAAATGACCTGTGGCCGGGTGCTGATCCTCGCCAACGGCCGCATCCTCGCCGCCGACACCCCGGCCAACTTACAGAAACGCCTCGGCGAGGGCGGTCTGGTGGTGGCGGAAATTGCCGCGCCCGAAGCCGAGCTGAAATCCTGTTTCGAGGCGCAACCGGAGATTTTACGTTACGATCTGGCCCCCGCCGAGGGCCCCTACTATCGCTGCACTTTCTCCGCCCCCCCCGGGGTGGATTTGCGCCCGCTGATTTTTAACTGGGTGCGGCAGCATAACTGGGCCTTGCGCGAGCTGACCCGCGACCGGCTCTCGCTCGAGGACATCTTCGTCCGGCTGACCCGGCCGGACCGGGAGGAGGAAAGCTGATGCGCGCCTATCTGCTCCTGGTCCGCCGCGAATTGGGCACGTTCTTCGTGTCGTGGACCGGCTACATGGTCATCGCGGCCGTGTTGTTCATCATGGGGCTGAGCTTCGCCGGCATTTTGCAGGCCCTCAACGCTGAGCCGCTGACCATGACGATCAATGAATTGTTTTACGAAAGCGTCGCCTTCTGGCTCGTGTTGCTCGTCGCCACGCCGGTCATTACCATGCGCCTTTTTGCCCAGGAAAAACAAACCGGCACCTTTGAAACCCTGATGACCGCCCCTGTAAGCGATGTGCAGGTGGTTCTGGCCAAGTTCACCGCGGCATTACTTTTTTACGGCATCATGTGGCTGCCGCTGGTGGCCATAACCCTCACCCTGCGCCATTACACCCGGCAGACGGCAGCCGTGGACATGGGCGCCCTGGCCGGCGCCCTGGCCGGCGTGATGCTCATCGGGATGCTGTATGTGGCCATCGGCTGCCTGGCTTCAGCGCTGACTCGCAGCCAGGTCATCGCCGCCATGCTTAGTTTCGTCACCGGCCTCGCCATCTTCCTTGCCGGTTACTTGTCCTATGCCGTCCCGCCCCAGTTGGGCTGGCCCCATGCCGTGCTCAGCCAGATGAATTTGTACCAACATCTGCAGGATTTAAGCCGCGGCGTGGTGGACACCCGCGCCGTCGTCTTTTGCGTCTCGACGGCTTTCCTGTTCTTATTTTTGACCCTGCGCGCCGTGGAAAGCCGGCGTTGGCGATGACCCCTCAACCGCCATGAACAACACCCTCTCCCATTCCCCTAGTTTCTCGCTCGGCCGCCGGCTGGGCGCGGGGGCGGAGGTGTTGATTGCCTGCCTGTCCGTGCTGGCCCTGGTGATCATGGTCAATTACCTCGCGGCGCGGCATTATTGGCGCAGGGATTTCAGCGCCGCCCAGCGTTGGACGCTCTCCGCCCGCACCCTGAACGTCCTCGAATCCCTTCCCGCCGAGGTCAAGGTTCTGGTTTACTACCACCAGGACGACCGCCTCTACGCCGAAGTCACCGATTTGCTGCGCGAATACGCCGCCCGCACTCCCCGTCTGCGCCTGGAATTGGTGGATCCCGACCGCCAGCCCGTGGAAGCCAACCTGGCCCGGACCCGCTACAATCTTGCGGCGCTCAACCAGCGCAATCTCATCCTGTTCGACTGCAACGGCAAAATCAAAACCGTCTATCAACAAGACCTGGGGGATTACGATCTGGAACCGACCTCCAACGTCTCCGAAACCGGCCAGACCATTTTCCGCCGCCGCGCCAAAAATTTCAAAGGCGAGCAGCTCTTCACTTCGGCGCTCATTCACGTGATCAGCCCCCGCGTCCTCAAGGCCTATTTCGTCCAAGGTCACGGCGAACACGATCCCGCCAGCACCGATGAAATCACCGGCTACTCCCAGTTTGCCCAGGTGTTGCGCGAAAACGGCCTGGAAGTCGCCACCCTGACCCTGTTTGGCACGGCCGAGGTGCCCGCCGACTGCAATTTATTAATTATTGCCGGGCCGCGCACCCCCTTGACCCGTGACGAACTCGAAAAAATTGACCGCTACCTGAACCAGGGCGGGCGCCTGATGGTGCTGTTAAACTACCGTTCTTTTGGCCGGACGCTCAATTTGGAATCCCTTATGGCCGTCTGGGGCGTCATGGTGGGCGAGCGGTTCGCACTGGACCCCGCCAACGCCACCCCCACCTCCCAATTCCAGGATTTGGTGGTGCCCATCACGGAGCCGCACGCGGTCACCCGTCCGCTATTGATGGGATCAGCCCATTTGTTGCTGCCTCGGGTGGTTTCCGCCATCAAGTCCAGCGGGCGTGCCGCGGAAACGCTGAAGGTGGACGAAATTCTCTACACTTCACCCGAGGGGCTGCTGGTGAAGGACGTCGAAAACGGGCGTCCGGTCATCAATCCAGCGGTGAATCCACGCGGGCGCTTCCCGCTCATGGTGGCGGTGGAAAAGGGCGCTGTCCCCGGCGTGCGCGCCGAACGCGGCTCCACCCGCATCATCGTGGGCGGGGATTCCATGTTTCTGAGCAATCAACTCATTGAATCCCGTAACAACCGGGATTTGGGCAGCCACTGCGTCAACTGGCTGGTGGATCAAACCTACCTGCTGGCCGGCATCGAGCCGCGCCCGCTCCAGGAATACCGCCTGGACCTGACGCGCCGTCAGTTGCTTACGTTGAACGCCCTGCTGTTGGGCGGGCTGCCCGGCGGCGTATTGCTCCTGGGCGCCCTGGTCTGGTTCCGCCGGCGCAAGTGATGTGCACATGCAATCCCGTTCGACATGGTTCTGGTTTGGCCTCGCGGTGGCGCTCTTCCTTTTTATTGTCTTTTTTGAGCGCCACTGGACCAAGCCGCTACCTGAAGCGGGCGCCGCCGGCCCGCTCTTGCCGGGCTTCAAACCCGACGAAGTCACCCATCTGGAAATCCGCCACACCAATTACGTGGCGCGTCTGCAACGCCAGGGGGACCATTGGCGTCTGCTGGCGCCGGTGGCCTACCCGGCCAATCCCGTCGTCGTTCAGAACCTGCTGCAACATCTGGCGCGCCTCGATCGCCGCATGCTCATCCGCACCAAAAGTTTTGCCGATTTCGGCCTGGCCCCGGCCCTGACCACCGTTCACTGGCAACAGGGTACGCAACAAATGAGCCTCGAGGTCGGCCTGCCCAGCCCCACCGGCGAACAAGTGTATGTGCGGACACCGCACGGCGAAGGCGTGTATCTAGCCGACATCGCTCTGCTCAAGGAGGCCCTTCCGCCCGAAGCCAATGCCTGGCGAAGCTTTGCCCTGCTGGCCTCGCCCACGAATTTCATGTTTGACCGTTTTGAAGTGCGCAGCGCCACCCGTGGACTGGGTTTTGCCTTGCAATACCAGCCCACCAACCGCACCTGGCGACTGGGCAAACCCATGCAAGCCCGCGCTCATCAGCAACGCGCCAGCCAGCTTGTCCTGGCCTGTCTCGAAGCCCGCGTGGCGCGTTTTGTCACCGATGACCCCAAGGCCGACCCCGAATTATTTGGCTGCGCTCCGCCCGAGCTGGAGCTGATCCTGGGCAGCGGCACCAATGACCTGCTCATCGTGCAGTTTGGCGCCAGCCCCACCAACGATCCCGCCCTGGTGTATGCCCGCAGTCTGGCGCATACCAATGTGGTCCTCGTCAGCCGGGATTTGGTGGATCGCCTGCGCACCCCGCACAAAGAACTCCGGGACCGGCACCTCTTCACCTTTGACCCGGCCCAGGTTCAAGTGATTGAAGTCTCCGGCGCCCATCCTTTCACTGTGCGCCGCCAGGCTGACAATGCCTGGCGCCTGACCCAACCGGACGACCTTGCCGCCGACCCCGTGCTCGTCAAGGAGTTGTTGGGCGATCTGTATTCATGGGAGGTGGCCGATTTTGAAAAAGATGTGGTCACTGATTTCACCGCCTACGGCCTGGCGCCGCCCTGGCGGGAGGTCACCCTGCGCCTGGCCGCCACCAACGGCGCCAGTTCCATTCTCTCCCAGGCCGCCCTCAGCACCAATGTCGCCGGAAAGTTCTACGCCCGGCGCAGTGATGAAAGCAGCGTCTTCAGCATCGAGGAAGCCTCGCTCTATCGTCTGCCACAATACGGCTGGCAGTTGCGCGAGCGCCATCTGTGGTCCTACGCCCTCACCAATGTGGTCCGCGTCACCTTGCGCGAAGGCAACCGCGTCAACCAACTCATCCGCGTGGACACCAATCGCTGGTCTTTCGGCCCCAATTCCCAGGGAATCATGAATGAATTTGCCGTGGAAGAAACCGTGTTTCGCCTCGGCGACCTTAACGCCATCTACTGGGTGGACCGCGGCGAAGGCGCGCGCGAGCGCCACGGATTCAACGCCGGCAGCCCGCGCCTGGAAATTGAAGTGCGCACCCCGGGCTCCGAGCGGTTTCAAATGTATGCCCTTGAATTCGGCCCACCCCGCCAGCAGGGGGTGCCCCTCGTCTGTGTCACGCTGGAGGGCCAGCCGTGGATTCTGGAGTTTCCGGCGCCTTTGTATCATCTGCTGATGCGCGAGCTTCCCTGGCCGCGCTCACCGGCGTCTGCCACCCCCTGAACCGTGCCGCCCTCCGGCCTTCCATCCTCCCCTGCCCCGCCCTCCCGCTCGCGGGAGTTATGGCAACGTGTCCGACGCGGCTTCCGCTGGTTTCGCATCCTGGCCCTGCTCACCGTACTCGCCCTGGCCGGTTTCCTCTATTACTGGCACCAAACCGGCCTCCCGGACTTTGTCAAAAATGCCCTGCTCGAAGCCCTGCGCCATCGCGGGCTGGATCTGCAATTTCAATCGCTCCATTTCCGCTGGGACCGCGGCCTCATCGCCCGCGAAGTCACCTTCGGCCGGGACCAGCTCCTCGCCGGCCCGCTGCTCCGGGCCGACGAAGTGCAAATCGTACCGGATGCCGGTGCCGCCTTGCGCGGTCAGTTGCAGATCAACCTTCTGCGCCTCCAGAATGGCCGGGTACTCTGGCGTTTTGGGGCGGGCCAGCCGGCCCTCCCTCCCCTGGAAATCTCAGGCCTGCAAACCGAGCTGCTCATCCGCGAAAATGTCTGGGAGCTGCAGCACTTGAGCGGTCAATTTGCCGGCGCTGATTTTCGCATCCACGGCGTCATCTCCAACGCCCTGGCTTTTTCCCGTCAATGGGCCGAAGCCCAAACCCCTGCCACCTCGGGTCCCTCAGCCGCCGCCCGCGCTCATTTGTGGATGCGCGATTTTGCCCGGGCCCTCACCAATTACCACTTCGCCGGCCCCTGCAACGCGGAATTGAACTTTCAACTGGATGCCCTTCACTGGGAAGCCGCCCGCCTGGAACTGCGGCTCGCTGCTGAAGATGTCCAAACCCCCTGGGGGGCCGGCCGGCACTTGAAGGCGCGCATCCACCGCCAGTCCAACGCGACGGCACCCTCAAATGCGCTCGCAGACCTGGAAATCACGGCCCACACCATGAGCAACCACTGGGGAAGGCTGGAGGCTGTCACCTTGACAGCTCAGATGCCCATAACCCCTGCAGCCTGGTGGCAAACCAATCTTCACGCCACCCTCCAGGCGGGTCAGTTGCTGACCCAGCCCCTCCAGGCGGGCGAGGTCAAGGTGACTCTCGAGATTTCCCCTCTGCAAACCAATTTTTTCTGGCAGAGCCTCTCGCTGCAAACGGCGTGGGCCACCAGCGGCCCCGTGCAACTGCGCGCCCGCTCTCCAACCCCTGCCCTGTTAACTCCCACCGCCTGGCAATTGGACGTGAAAGCGGCAGCTCTGTCAGTGCCGGCCGCCGGCCGCGCCGGCCAGAGTCAGTTCTCGGCCGCAGTGGCGCTTGACGCTGCCTGGCCGCCATTCGCCCGCCAAGTGCAAGGGCAGGGAAAGATTGAAGCTTGGGAAATAGGCAATTCCGCCACCGGCCAGTTGGCCCTCGTGGAATGGAATGCCAACCTCACCACCAATTTGGTGGCCGCGTGGACCAACACGCTGCTAAGCTTGTGGCAACGCGCCGCTGGCGTGTCCCTTGACTGGCGGCTGACCCTGGCCACCAGCCGGCTCGATCAACTGAACGTGGCCTTCCTGGAAAACCACGGCTCTTGGACGGCGCCCCTGCTTACTGTCTCCAATCTCCAAGCCCGCCTGGGCAGCGGCAGGCTCTCCCTTGCCGGCCAGTTCAACGCAGAAAGGCGTGTCCTTCAGGCGCATTTGCAATCGGCTTGTGATCCGCGTGACGTGGCCGTGTTGCTCCCCCCCTCGTGGCAAAGCCAGATGAGCGAAATACGCTGGGACAGGCCGCCCCACCTTGAACTTTCCCTGCTCACCACCCTGCCCGATTGGCCCAACCCACCCACCAATGCCCTTGCCAACCTGCTTCCCCTCACCCGGGGCCGGATAAGCATTCAATCAGACGGCGCACAATTTCGTCAGCTCGCCCTCGACAATCTCCTGATTGAAGCCGAATGGGACGGCCAACGCTTGCGGGCGCCCCGTGTGGAAATTAATGCTGGCGAATGCACCTTGCAGGCCGGGCTGCTGCTCGCGCCTGAAGGTGAAATTGAAACCGAAATCAATTGGAAGGGAACCCCTGACCCGCTCCTCCCTCTGCTTTCGAAAACAACTTTGCGCACGCTATCATTGTGGCAATGGCAGGCTCCACCGCATCTACAGCTCCGTCTCACCGGCAACTGGCATCAGCCTGATTCCTGGCAGGCAACTGGTGAACTGCAGACCGCCCGCTTCTCTTTTCGTGACGTGGCCATTGAGGCCCTGCAAACCCGTTTCGCGTACGCCTCGAATGTGCTCACCTTCTACGCACCCCGCGTGCTCCGCCCGGAGGGCGAGGCCCGCGCTCGCAAGGTGGAGGCCGATTTCAACAGCCAGATGGTTTTCCTTTCCGAGGCCCGCGGCACCGTGGACCCCATGGCCGTGGCTCAAGCCATCGGCCCCCATGTGGTGAAAACACTGGCCCCTTATCGCTTTGGCAACCCCGTCAAGGCCGAAGTCTCGGGCGACATCCCCATGCATGGTGAATTGGGAGCGCGCGTGGCCTTCCAACTTGCCGGCTCCCCCTTTGCCTGGTGGCGATTCCACGCCAGCAACGTCACGGCTTCCGTCCTCTGGCGCGATGAGTCCGTTACCATCACCAACTTGTGGGCCGACTTCTACGGCGGCCGCCTGCGCGGCGATATTGCCCTCGATTTCTCCTCCACCAATGATACCGAAATGCAACTGCGTTTCAGCCTCAGCCAGGTTCAGTTTGCCGGTCTGATGGCCGACATCAGTGACCGCACCAACCGCGTGGAAGGATTGATCACCGGCCACCTCAATGCCCAGGCCCGCGCCAGTGATTGGAAAAGCTGGAATGGCTTCGGCAACGTGGCCCTGACCGATGGATTGATTTGGGAAATCCCCATCTTCGGTTTGTTCTCCCCCGTGCTCAACGCCATCTCTCCCGGCCTGGGCAATTCCCGCGCCCGTGAAGCGTATGCCTCTTTTGTTATTCAGGACAGCGTCATTCGCACGGACGACCTGGTCATTCAAGCCGCGGGCTACAACCTCAAATACCGCGGCACTGTGAATTTCGATTACGAGGTCAATGCCCGTGTCGAAGCGGAATTGCTGCGTGAAACCAAAATGTTCGGCCCTGCCCTGAGTCTTTTATTCAAACCCTTCACCAAGCTCTTTGAATACCGCGTGACTGGCACCCTGGCCCAACCTAAAACCAAGCCCGTTTACATTCCCAGCTTCCTAATGAAACTCCTTACGCCAATCCGCAGTTTGCGCGAGTTATTCCATTCGGAAAACGAGCCGCCACCCACGACTCCCCTACCGGCAGCTCCACCGGAAAAACCATAAAAACCACCGCATCGCAAAGATCCCAACTACCAAGAAATCAATAAACAATACCGAAGTTCTTTAACATAAGTAACTTTATCGTTATAGCCTTCAGTTGTCGTTCTTTTTCCCTTTTTGCTTGCCTCCTTCCCACTGCAAACGTATATTAAATCCGGGTAGAGGGTTTAACCTCGGTTCCTCCCGGCCCAGTGTCGCTCGGTGCATGGACGATGCTGGGCTTTTTTATCAACCACCGCCCCATTCCCCGTCGTTGCATGACCAGTAATAAAGCTGGCAACACCACCAATCCCACCACCATGCACGTCGCCACACCGACCGACATCACAAATCCAAGACTGGCAATCCCTTGATGTTTGGCCGGTATCAAACTCGCAAAACCAGCCACTGTCGTCAGCCCTGAGACCAGCACCGCCTTGCCCGTGCTGCGGCTGAACACACTGGCATCGTGCTCCTCCATAAAGCGGTTGAGCACATGAATTCCATTGGTGACACCAATCCCAATGACCAGGGGCAGCGTCATGATGTTGGCAGGATTGAAGAGGATGTCCCGCCACCCCATGATTCCCACCATCCACAGGGTGCCCAGGCCCACCGGCAGCAAACCCAGGGCCACTGCGGTGAGAGAACGAAAATGGATCAGCACCAGCAATGCAATGGCCGCCAGCGCATAACGTGCTGCCTGTAAATAACTCTCCAGCAGCAACGTCACATACTCATACAATTGCACAGGCGTGCCGGTGACATTGGGATCCACGGAGCGCAACTGCCGCACAAACTCCTCCTGCGGCGCCCTCTCCCATACATCCTTCCGGGGATAAACCATCACCAAAAATTTTCCCGTCCTGCCCACAAACCGTTGCCGCAGAGCAGGCGGCAAGTCGTCCACCTGCAGGCCGGCACTGTGGTCCTGGTGACGGATGTTTTCAAACGTATCCACCACATCCTGGAAGAAAGCTCTCTGATAAGCCGCAAGTTTGGCCGCCGTCTGGACTCGATCCCCCCGCAACATCTCCCGGCGAAATTCCAGCACCGTCTGCCGCAAGGATTCCAGGCGCGCCCGTAATTCCGGCTCCCGGTTGCCCAGTTCCTCCAGCGCCAGCCCCAGATAACCGGAAAACGACCAGAGCACCTGACTTAACTCGTCCAGGTTGACCGGCGCCGGATCTGGCGGCAGAAAATGCACCGGCTCCAACAGCCGCTTGATCTCCCCCACCAACCCCAGTTTGTTCGTGGACTGACTGCTTAAATAAGGCGCCATGCTGTCCACCGAAGCCACCGAGGGAAGCTGTCTGGCCCGGGCCTCCAACTCCAGCGCGTGCTCCAGATTCGTGGCTACCAGGGCGCAAAACAGTACCGATTTGCCGGCCGAGTGAATCAATTTCATCTCGTATTCCACCGCCGGCAAACCAGCGCTTTGCATGTGCAGCAAATTGTAATCAAACCGGATCTTGGGAAGCTGCGTCGCCGCCAGCCCGGAAAGCACGCCGGCCACCGCCAGCGTCACCGCCGGACGTCCCAGCCAGAACTGCTCCAGCCGCTGGCGCGGATTGGATTTGCCAGCCATCGCATGGTCCAAAACATTCTGCCGCCCGCGCAGCAGGAGCACCGGCAACAACGTCATCATCGGCACCAGGCAGATAAGCAGGCCTCCCCCGCAAATCACGCCCATCTCCTGAATGCCTTTAAAATCCGTCAGCGCAATGGCCCAGAAGGCCCCGGCCGTGGTGAAACACCCGGTAAATATGCCCGTGCCGGTATGCACCATCGCAATCTCCAAAGCTTCCAGCTCGCTGCGGCCATGGCGCACCTCCTCCTCATAACGGCTGATTAAATGGACGCCAAAATCAATCCCCAGCCCGATTAGGATGGGCACGAACGTAATGGTCAGCAGGTTAAGATGCCCCACCGCCAGCGTGGTGTAGCCCAGGGTGTACACCACCCCCACCATCAAACACGCCGTCGCTTTAAGCGGACGCCCTGTTTCCCGATAGGCATAGATGAAAATTACCGCGCAAACGAGCAGCGAGATTACCGTCGCCCACGTCGTGTCCCGCTGCGCCTGCTCCATCTCGTCCAGCTCCAGAACCAGCTCGCCAGTCAACCCCACATTCACCCCCGGCACCTCGTGCTGCACCTCGGCCATCAGTTGCCGCAAACGGCCCAGGGCCTCGGGCCCCAGCGCTTCATTCTGCGGCCGGGCGGTCACCAGATAAATGCGGCCTTGATTGAACGTAATATAGAGCCTCTGCTCGGCTTCCTCATGGCTGCCGAACAACGCGTTCAGCCCGGGCGAAACCGGCATGCCCTGGCGGCGCAGGCTCTCAATCCCCTGTTGCAACAACCGCTCCAGCACCGGCAGCGCGTTGAGCAACGCCGCGTTCTCGGCATTGGTCTCCCGCTTGGCGGTGCGCATCTGCGTGTTCACCAGCTCAAACAGGCGGATGAAATTGGTGGCCCGTGCAAAGTGCTGGATCACCGCCTGGCTTTGCTCCAGCGTGCGCTTCAACTCCTGCAGCTCCTCCTCGGGAATGAACAAAAGCGCCTTGCGCCCCAGCATTTTCAAATCCCCCTTGTAAAACACATTGGCAAATAAATTGGTCTCCGCCTCCAGCCGCGCCCCCAGTCGCTCCACAAACTGCCGGTTTTTCTCCAAATCCTCGCTCTCCACCACCACCACCATGTCGTCCTGCACTGGGAACTCCGCTTTGAACCGCAGGAAGTTCTGATGGTAAAGTTTGTCCGCACCCACCAGCGCATCCCGGCTGGTGTGAAACTCCAGGCGCAAAACCGTGAAAAGCAGACAGGCTAGAAACAAAACTGCCTGTGGATAAAAGAAGAGGCGCGGATGCCGGTACACCGCCCGCGCCAGGGCCCGCAATACCCGCTCGACCAATCGCTCCGGCTGGGGCTGGGTTGCTGCGCTCATAATGCAGGTGCCCGGCGAGGCGTCCCCCGGCCCACCCACTGCCAGGTCAGGGTTACACCTCCGCAGTGGTATAGACCTCCTTCACATCGTCGTGATCTTCGAGGGCCTCCACAAACTTCTGCAAACTGGCCACCGCCTCCGGAGCGTTGACCGGGGTGGGCACCAGCGGCAACTGCGTCACCTCTGCCGCCTCACATTTGATTCCTTTGGCCTCCAGTGCCTTGTGCACCGCCTCAAAATGGGCCGGATCCGTCAAAATCTCATATCCTTCCTCGGAGGCCTTGAAATCCTCCGCTCCCGCCTCCAGGGCCACTTCCATGACCGTATCCTCCGGCGCCGTTTCGCGCGCCACGATGATCTGCCCCTTGCGCTGAAACAACCGGCTCACCGCTCCCTGGGACGCCATGGAGCCTCCGTGCTTGGTCACCAGACTCCGGATTTCCGCCGCCGTGCGGTTGCGGTTGTCCGTGCTGATTTCCACCAGCACGCCCACGCCGCCGGGGGCAAAAATCTCGTACGTCAAATCTTCATAATTGACCGGCTCCCCCTGTCCGGTGCCGCGCTTGATGGCGCGCTCGATGTTGTCATTGGGCATGTTGGCCGCGCGGCATTTCAGCAACACCATTCGCAGCCGCGGATTCATGTCGGGATCGCCCCCGCCCAGTTTGGCGGCAATGCTGATCTCCTTGCTCAACTTGGCAAAAATCTTGCCGCGCTTCGCATCAATTGCGCCCTTGAAGTGTTTGACCTTCGCCCATTTACTATGGCCTGCCATAAATCAATTACGCTTTGTACGATTCGCCCGCCGGCGGCGGCGCCGGCGTGACACTCTCCACATGAACCGCCGTCCCATAACACAACACCTCGGTGACGCCCGGCCCAATTTCCGTGGCATCGTAGCGCACGCCAATCACCGCGTTGGCCCCCAGCTCGCCCGCATGCGCCAGCATCTGCTGAAAGGCCTCCGCCCGCGCGCGCTCGCACAAGCTGGTGTACACCGAAATATTGCCCCCAATCAAGGTTTGCAAGCTGGCGGCCATGTTACCCACGATCGAGCGCGAGCGCACCACAATGCCGCGCACCACCCCCAACGACCGCACCACGCGATACCCCGGCAGCTCAAATGCCGTCGTCGTCAATGGATGTGTGTGACTCGACATCCCCCCCATTCAACACCAACCCGCCGCCACGCTCTAGCAAATAATCAACCCCCGCCCCTCTCCTCACAACAAACCAGGAAATCAGAAAACAAATTGGCGGAAGGGGGGAGATTCGAACTCCCGGTGCCGGTTGCCCAGCACGCCTGATTTCGAGTCAGGTGCCTTAAACCACTCGAGCCACCCTTCCGCCACCACGCCGGCCGCCACCCGGACGGTGTGGCCGGCCTTCGTCCCCAGAATCTGGCCTTTCACGGCTCCGAAGGCAAGTTGGAATTGCGAATGCAGGCAGCTTCTAATGAAAGGACTGCCGGGAAAAAGCGGCAGATCAGTTACGGCTTTTGCACCGCCGCCGGCGGAGGCTGGTCGTGGCCTTCATGCGCGTGGTCATGACCATGGCCGCCCCCCTCAAAGGCCCCTATGACAAATGCCAGCCCCAAACCCGCCACCATCGCCAGAGAAAGCTTGATGCGATCGTGAGAGTGGAATTGCAGTTCAGGCAGCAAATCGCTGGCGGCGATGCAAACAAAGGTGCCCGCCGACAAAGCCAGCGCCGCCCCAATATACTCGGGATGATTTTCCGCCACCTGACTCGCGCCCAGGAAAAACAACCCCACCCCCAAAGGAATCATCAGCGCAAACAGCACATTGGCCGCATGCCGGGCTGCCCGCGACCAGCCTCCCGCCGTCATCAGCGTGGTGATAGTGAGCGCATCGAAGGGCTTGTGCAACACAATGACCAGAAAGGTCGCCAGGCCGGCCAAGCCTGCGTGGTAGTGGCCGTTGGTCTCGGCACGCACACTGGCGGCCAGCGCCATGCCATTGATTAAGGTGTGAATGGTCAACCCGATGGCGGCGCCACCCCAGGAAAGCTGCCGGGCCGATTTGTCGGCCAGCGTGTGTTGATGCGGATGATGATCATGGTGGTGATCACATGCCGGGGGGGAGGTTGAGGATCCGGGCCGCAGGTTTAACGTCACGGGTTTCCCCTCAGCCATGGCACTGCCACAGGCCTCGGGGTCTTCGTCGGGCACATCATGATGATGGAAGTGCAAAAAGCGTTGCACAAAAAACATCAATAAAAAGCCGCCCAGCATCCACTGCATGACGGTATCCACAGAGCCCATCTGATGCCAGGCGTGGGGCAGCAGATGTAACACCCCCACCCCCAGCATCAATCCCGCAACGAAACTGGTGGCCACCTGCATGCGGGTGTGCGTCAATCGTATCCACAAGGGAACGGCGCCGCCAATGAGCGAGCTGCCCAAAATCAACCCGCAATAAATCGTCAGCAACACGCCCGGTGACCAGGAAACATCGTCCATATTCAGCACATAATTTGGCCCGCCGCGTTTGGGCAGTCGAGTGAAAAGGGTTGGCAGGTAATTCGCGCCGACCGCCCCCGGCCCTTGCGGGAATAGTTGAGTTGCTCAAGCCCGGCCAGTAGAATGCAAGCCGGTCACAGTCCTGTTTATGCTGACATCCCGCGTTCCGCTCTGGTTGTGCCGGCTGGCAGCAGGGTTGCTATTTGGGCTTTGGCTGGTTCTCTGCGCCCAGGCAGCCCGGCCTTCCGCCGCTCCTCCGCGCCCTAATATCATCATCATCCTGGCTGATGATATGGGGTATTCCGACATCGGTTGTTACGGCAGCGAAATCAACACGCCTCATCTCGACGGCCTGGCCGCCCAGGGACTGCGTTTCACGCAGTTCTACAACTCGGCCCGCTGCTGTCCCACGCGGGCCTCCCTGCTGACCGGACTGCACCCTCACCAAACCGGCGTGGGGCACATGATGGAGGATCGTGGCTACGAGGGTTACCGGGGCCGGCTCAATCGCCGCTGTGTAACGCTGGCCGAGGCCCTCAAAACAGCCGGCTACCGCAGTTATGCCGTGGGCAAATGGCACCTCACCCCCGGGACCACAGCCAGGGAATTGGAGGACATCAGCAACTGGCCGTTGCAACGCGGCTTTGACCGTTTTTACGGGACCATCCACGGCGCCGGCAGTTATTGGGACCCCAGCGCCCTGGTGCGCGACAACCGCCTCATTACCGCTTTCAACGATCCCGAATACCAACCCGAAGTGTATTATTATACCGATGCCATCAGTGATCAGGCCGTGCGTTTTGTCCGCGAGCACGTGCGGCAAACTCCCCAGCAACCCTTTTTCCTCTATGTCGCCTATACTGCGGCACACTGGCCAATGCACGCCAAAGAGTCCGATATCGCCAAATATCGCGGACGTTATGACGGCGGCTACGCGGCCATCCGGCAGGCGCGCTGGCAGAAGCAACAACAACTCGGTGTGGTGGAAAGAAAATGGTCCCCGGTACCGTTGGCGGGAGACTGGAGCAAGGTACCGGACCGGGCTTTTGAGGCGCGCTGCATGGAGGTTTATGCCGCCATGGTGGACTGCATGGATCAGGGCATCGGGCGTTTGCTGGAGGCCTTGCGGGAAACCGGTCAGTGGCACAACACCCTCATGATGTATTTGCAAGACAACGGTGCCTGCGCGGAAAATGTGGGACGCGGCACCAACGCCACGCCACGCGCCGCCCAACCTACGCTACCCCCCATGGGCAGGGATATCCCACAGCAAGGCAGCATTCCCAAACAAACACGGGACGGCTGGCCGGTGCGCCAGGGCTACGGTGTTATGCCCGGTGGGCCCGATACTTACGTTGCCTATGGGGGCGAGTGGGCCAATGTAAGCAACACCCCTTTCCGCGAGTATAAACATTGGGTGCATGAAGGTGGCATCGCCACCCCGCTCATCGTGCACTGGCCGGCCGGCATACCCGCCAGCCGCCGCGGCAAGGTGGAAAAACAGCCGGGCCAGTTGATGGACATCATGGCCACTTGTTTGGACGTGGCGGGAGTGGTTTATCCCACCGAATACCAGGGTCAGAAAATTACCCCGCTGGAAGGCACAAGCCTGCGCCCGGCCTTTACCGGCAAAACCATTCAACGCAGCCATCCCCTTGTTTGGGAACACGAGGGCAACCGCGCCATTCGCGAGGGCCGCTGGAAACTCGTGGCCACGGAACACCAGCCTTGGGAGCTGTATGACATGAACCAGGACCGTACTGAGATGAATAATCTGGCGGACAAATACCCGGCAAAAGTCAAAACCATGGCTGCGGCATGGGACGCCTGGGCTGCACGCGCCGATGTCCTGCCGCTCGGAGCCTGGCGTGCCAGACCTATCGGCGAAACAGACACCACCCCAGGCAGCAAGGAAAAGCGATTCCTGCTGAAGGCGGGCGATTCTTTAACGCGGGCCCAGGCCCCGGCCATTGCCAAAAAGGCATTTCGCATCACTGCGCAATTTCAGGCCCGCCCCGAGGATGAGGGAGTCATCGTGGCGCAGGGCGGTAATGCTCTGGGCTACGGCTTGTATCTTAAAGGAGGTCAGGTGCATTTCACCGTGCGCAACCGTGCGGGCGCCAGTTCTACCGTCAGCGCGCCCCTCCCGGCAGCGGCGCAACATGAAGTGGTCGCCCTCTTGAACGACAAAGGTGAAATGCTCCTGACCGTGGGCCAACAACCACCCAAAACGGGAAAAAGCCAGGGATTGATCACCGCCATGCCCCAGGATGGTTTGCAAGTGGGAGCCGACGAAAATGGCGCGGTGGGGGCTTATGCACCGCCATTTACTTTTAAGGGCAAGACCCTCTCGGTAATAATAGAAATCCTCGATCCTTGAGCCGGCCACACCCCGGGCGTGTGGCATCCCGGCGCGCCCTTGCCCCAAATCAATTACGCTCCTGGAGCTTGGCTCCCGTACCCCCCATCGAGGGCTTGCCCGGCACCGGCAGACCTCGGCGCACAAACTCGCCCGCCAACCCATCACAAACATGATGGCACAATTCTAAAATGGCCGGATCCCCAATCGAATAATAGACGCTCACCCCCTCGCGCTGACGGCTGAGGATGCCGGCATCGGCCAGGGCCTTGAGCTGACGCGAAACGTGCGCCTGCGATTTGCCGGTAAGAGACACAAGCTCGTTCACGGTTCGCCGGCCCTGCCGCAAAACATGAATCAACTTCAATCGGGTGGGCTCCCCCAAAATGCGAAAACGCGATGCAATTATTTCCAAGGCGGCATCCGATAGATGATCTATGGCCTGCGTCTTCCCCATGAGCAGGGCTTGATACCCCAAGCCCCCCGCTTTTGGCAATCTTTCTTTGCGGCCGGGCCCCCTCATAAAGGCTGCCCCCCGGGCCGTTCGCCTCAAGACGCAATTCCATTTGCCGTCCCCCTGAGGGCAAGGCAAACTTAGGCGCATGACGGCTAAAGAAGCAGCAACCTTGTTGGACGAATTTCAGGCAGGCCGCCTTTCCCGCGAGGAGGTCCTGCGCGCCTTTCAGCGCGCTCCCATTGCTGATTTGGGCTATGCCCAGGTGGACACGCATCGGGGCTTGCGCAAAGGTTTTCCCGAAGTGATTTACGGGGCAAGCAAAACCCCCGAACAGGTGGCCGGCATTGCTGCCAGACTGGCGCAGCAGGAATCCTGCCTGCTCATCACCCGCATCACCGAAGCTCACGTCCGGGCGGTCAAGCGAAAATTGCCCAAGGCCGTATGGCACAAAACCGCTCGTTGCATGACCTTTGAAAAAAAGCCCCTGCCCAAGCGCCCGGGCGTCATCGCCGTGCTGGCCGCCGGTACCAGCGACCTGCCCGTGGCCGAGGAAGCGGCCATCACCGCCAGCATCATGGGCAACCAGGTCGAGCGTTACTATGATATTGGCGTTGCCGGCCTGCATCGCCTGTTGCGCCCCTTGGCGGAATTGCAAAAAGCGCACGTGTTAATTGTGGTGGCGGGCATGGAAGGCGCCCTGCCCAGTGTGGTGGCGGGGCTGGTGGCCCGGCCCATTATTGCCGTGCCCACCAGCGTGGGCTACGGCGCCAACCTGGGCGGCTTGAGCGCCCTGCTCGGCATGCTCACCAGTTGTGGCAGCGGAGTGACGGTGGTCAATATTGACAACGGCTTCGGCGCGGGCTATGCCGCCAGCCAAATCAATGCTCTGGCAGCAGGTGAATAACCATGAAAATCCTTTATCTGGACCTCTTAAGCGGCCTCAGTGGCGACATGTTCCTGGGGGGGCTGCTGGCCTTGGGGGTGGACCTGGACAAACTCGAACGAGAGCTGACCAAACTGAATCTCCAAGGATACCACCTGCATGCCCATGAGCGCAGCTCCTGGCAAATACGCGGCATCAAGGTGGATGTGCATTTGGAGGATCATCATCATCCCCATGAGGAACACTCTTCATCCGCTCATGCGCATTCCCATGCGCGACATCATCACGCCAGCCATGCGCACCATCACCACGACGAGCGCACATTTGCCCAAATTCAAGATTTGATCGAGCACTCCCGCCTGTCCCCTTGGGTACGCCAGAAGGCTGTCGCCATCTTCCGCCGCATCGCCGAAGCGGAAGGCAAGGTGCACGGCCTGCCACCCGAAAAGGTGCATTTCCACGAGGTGGGAGCGGTGGATTCCATTGTGGACATTGTGGGAGGTTGCATCGGGCTGGAGTTGCTGGGCCGCCCCCGAATCTTCGCCTCCCCCGTCGTTGAAGGCCGTGGCTGGGTGGAATGTGCACACGGACGCTTCCCCGTCCCCGCCCCGGCAACGCTTGAAATCCTGGCTGCCCGCGGCGTTTCCCTGGAACAATGCGAGGAACCGCACGAGATGCTCACGCCCACCGGGGCGGCCATCCTGGCGGAACTGGCAGAGCACTTTGGCCCCATGCCTGCCATGAGGATAACGCAAACCGGTTACGGGCTTGGCACCCGCCAATTGCACACCCGCCCCAACTGTGTCCGCATGATCCTGGGAGAAGGCGCCGTGGGCGAACACCAACCGGCCTTGGATTGGGAAACAGATCAGGTGGCCGTCCTCGAAACCAACGTGGACGACTTGAACCCCGAAATCCTGGGCCATTTCGTGGAAAAAGCCCTGAATCAAGGAGCCTTGGAAGTATTTTACACGCCCGTCACCATGAAGAAAAACCGCCCGGGCGTGCTGTTGACCCTGCTTTGCCCGCCACCACAAGCCGATGCCTTCATGGCGATGATCCTGCGCGAAACTTCTGCCTTTGGCGTGCGCTTTCATTTGTGCTCCCGCCGCAAATTACGGCGCAACTTCGCTGACGTGGAAACTCCCTGGGGCAAAGTCCGGGTCAAACAAGGCTGGCTGGGCGGGGAGCTGCTTCATGCCGCGCCGGAATTTGAGAGCTGCCGTCAAATGGCTGAAGAAAACGGCATTCCGGTGCGTCAAGTTTATGCGAGCGCCTTGAGCGCCGGTCAGCCCCGGCCATCCAGGCGACGGGCAAAAACCAAAAAGGCCGGACGCAAGCTCAGCAAATAACCGGGGCCGAGGCAGCCCGGCGGAGGATCACGACGCATGTTTCTTTTGAATGCCATCCTGGTGGGGTTTAAGGAGATTTGGGCGCACAAGTTCCGCTCCTTTCTCACCATGTTGGGGATTGTGCTCGGAGTTTCCAGCTTGGTGGCGATGTCCGCCACCATCAAAGGCATGGAAAACGGCATGAAAGAGGCCCTCATGGCGATGGGGGGACTGGACAAGGTCCTTACCCGTGAACAGGACGTGCCGCCCGAACAGGAACACAAGGCGGACCAGGCCCCCGGCCGTACCATCACCGATGTTCAGGCCCTCAAACGCAGCGCTCCTCTCGTGCGCGTCGTTTCCCCGGAAATGGCCCTGTTCGATGCCATCCTCACCCGCGGCGGCAAATCGGTGCGCCCCAGCGAGCTGGTGGGTGTATGGCGCGAGGTTTTGGAAATGAATTTGCACGTGCTGGAGCACGGCCGCTTCTTCAGCGACCTGGACGAAGAAGAGGCGCGCAATGTGATTGTTATTGGCACCGGCATCCGCAACGAATTGTTCGGCTCCCCCGAAGAGGTGGGCCGGGAAATCATCCCGCTGGGCGAAACCATTTTCGTCAATAATCAGCCCTTCATCATCGTGGGCATGTTGCAACATTACGAAAGCGAATTGGAGAAAAAGAAACGCGAACTCAAAGAACAGGGCCGCCTGGAGGAAAAGAAAACCATGGTGGAGCGCCGCCGCGGTTTTGGCCGCCCCAACTGGGCTTTTCAGCGTAAAAATTATACCGCTTACATTCCGCTAAACACCATGTGGCTCCGCTTCAAGGCCTCCGCAGGCACCGGCAGCGTGCCTGACCCGCGCCTGTCGGACATTGACATCAAGGTGGCCAGCCTGAATCGCATGGACGCCGCCCTGCAGCAGGCCCGCAATGTGCTGATGATGACTCACCGCGGCATTGAAGATTTCTCCTTTCAAACCCAGGAAAACAACGTGGAAAACATCAACCGCACCATCAAAAACGCCCGGCTGAGCGGCGGCTTCATCGCCGCCATCAGCCTGCTGGTCGGTGGCATTGGCATCATGAACATCATGCTCGCCAGCATCACTGAGCGCGTGCGCGAAATCGGTTTGCGTAAGGCCATCGGGGCCACGACTTTCGCCATCTTCGCCCAAATCCTGGTGGAAAGCGCGGTTATCTCCGTGCTCGGGGGCGCCGCCGGTCTGGCAGCGGCCTGGGGACTGGTGGCCCTTCTGGAGCACCTTACCCCGCAGGCCAACGCGCCAGTCATTACCACGGGTGCCATGGCTCTGGCGCTCGGTTTCAGCGTGGCCGTCGGCATCATTGCCGGCCTCATTCCTGCCTTCAAGGCCTCCCGCCTCGACCCCATCCAGGCCCTGCGTTATGAATAATTGGCCATGAGCTGCTTTTATCCCCTGCTGTTCCAACCGCGCTTCAAAGAGCGGGTTTGGGGTGGGCGCAATCTGGAACGGCTGTACCGTAAAGCCCTTCCCCCCCATGTGCCCATCGGTGAATCTTGGGAAATCAGTGACCGCCCCGGAGAGGCCAGCGTCATCGCCAATGGTCCGCTGGCCGGCCGCGATTTGCGCTGGCTGATGGAACATCACGCCGCCGAAATCCTGGGCGCCGCCTCCCCTGCCCCTCAAGGCAGATTCCCTTTGCTCGTGAAAATCCTGGACGCCCAGGATGTCCTGTCTCTACAGGTGCATCCACCACCCAGCCAAGCCGCCGCCCTGGGGGGCGAACCCAAAACCGAGATGTGGTACTTCACCGAGTGCCAGCCAGGCGCCTGTATTTATGCCGGCTTGAAAAAGGGCGTGTCCCGGGAAGACTTCGCCCGCCACCTCGCTGCAGGCACTGCAGCGGAATGCGTCCACCGGCTCCCCGTGCAGGCGGGCGACGCAATGTTTCTACCCAGCGGCCGCCTGCATGCGCTGGGCGCCGGCTGCGTGCTTTTTGAAATCCAGCAGAACAGCGACACCACCTACCGGGTGTTTGATTGGAACCGGCCGGGATTGGATGGACGCCCCCGCGAACTGCACGTCAAAGAATCCCTGGCCTGCATTGACTTTGCCGACGTGGAGCCATCGTTGATTGCCTCCCGCTATTCGCGCAGCGCCTCCGTGGCCGTGCGCTATCTGGTGGACGACCCGGTTTTTATGGTCAATGCCTGCCGTGTGCGGCGCGGCCAACGGTTCTACCTGCGCTTTGGCGCCGCGCAAGTTCTGGGAGTCATCCAGGGCCGCCTGCGGGCGGGTGGCGGGCAAACAGCGGTGGAACTGCAAGCCGGAGATTTTTGTCTGTTGCCGGCGGCGCTGGAGCGCGTACCGCTGGAAGCACTCACGCGCGTGGAATATTTATTGGCCGAGCCTAAAGCCCTCACCGCCCCGCCTGCCCCCTAGGGAGTCGCCTTGTAAGGCGAGTGAAATTCGAACTTCAGCAACACCGTTTGTCCCTCCTGGACTTTTATGGTTTGGGACTGCTTGCCCAGTTTTTGGTGCACGGCTTCCACCGTATATTCACCGGGCGGCAGTCCCTCCGGCAGGCGGAAGCTTCCACGAGCATCGGTCACCGCAAAGAAAGGGTGCTCCACCACACCCACATAGGCAAATTCCCACGGATGAATCTCGCACTTGATGCGCAGCAATATTTCCTGCTTGTCGAACTTGAACCGGGCACTGGTATTCGGCGGCTGGGCGATGTTGAAGCCTTTGTTGGTCAGGGCCACAGCATGCACCGTTTCCAGGTAAGGCTCAGAATTCTTAATGCGTAAAACCTGGCCGGTTTGGACTCCCAGCACATATGGATGAAAACCGCACTCGTACTGATCCAGCACCACTTCCTGGGTGGACACTGCAAAGCTCCGCCCCTGCAAACCTTCCCGAATGAACACAAAAACATTGGCCAGACCACCGTTGGTGCCCGCCACGTAATGCCGCGTGGTCAGCGGTGCCTGGCGGACACTCCGGCAATCGGGGAATTGGGTCAAATCCACCGGCACTTCCGGCGGAGGTGTGCCGCGTAGAAAAACCTGCCCCTCCACCACCGCCGCCAACAGGTTCACGCACACACAAGGCAACATCAGCGGAAGAAACCACCGGCAATTCCGGCCTCTCCACCACGTCATCAGGGCGCTTTTCATGGTTGCTCGTCAAGGCAGAGGAAATTCCAGCCGGGTGCCCGCCGCGGGCACAAAACAACGGCCCGAAAACCGATGGCTCAGGGCCACCGCCGCCACAAAGCCGGTGCAATGCCCCACCCCCAGACGCCGCACCTGATATTGCTCCAGAGCCTCCATGGTGGCTGTCAATCGTTCAGCGGACGCCTGCAAAAGGTGCATGCCGCCCACAACGGCATACACGGGCGGACTCCCCAGCAGTGAACGAAAATGGGCCAAGGTATTCACCACGCCGGCATGAGCACATCCCAGTAAGACCACCAGCCCCTCCCGGGTCATCATCCCCAAAGCCATATCGTCCCAAAGGGGGTCAGGGCATCGCCCCTCCGCATCCAAATAAAACGGGCCGCCCACGTCTTCAAAGGTGTTCTGGCGGGGAATGGGACCGCTCAACCACAAACCCGGCGCCACCTCAAGGGCAGTATGCACCGTTTTCACCCGTGCGCCTTGTTGTTGCAGCCAGTCACGGGAGGCTTGGGGCATGCCAATATACCGCGGTGATGCGCCGGCCGGCACCGAGTATTTGGGCGCAAACGCATCGGGATGCAAATAAACTGGCATTTCCTCCGCCAGCGCCCCCAGGGCCGCCAGCCCGCTGGTGTGATCATAATGGCCATGGCTGAGCATCACCCCTCCCAGCCTGGAGAGAGGGACTTTGAGTTGGCGCGCATTGTTCAACCACATACCACTCTGCCCGGTGTCAAAAAGAAACGCTTGATCCCCCCACTCAATCCATACGCTCCAACCGTGCTCGGCCTGCAAGCCGGGCTGATGGGTGGAATTCTCCACCAGGATGGTGAGGCGGGCAACAGACATGATCAGGCTTTGAGGATTTCCACCAGCCGCTGCAGTTCAGTATCCGTGTTGTAGAAATGGGGGGAAAGACGCAAGTATTGCCGGCGCGAGCGATCCGCCCTGAGCGAGGTGACAAATCCTTCCCGCGCCAGGCGGGCATGCCATTCCGCCAGGTTGGTATCATCCCGAGACAAAGTAAGAATGCCGCCGGCATTGACTTCAGATGCATCAGCATGCAAGACCTGCCAGCCCGCGCGCAACAGCTCCGGCACCAGCCAGGCACGCTTGCGCAGCAGTTCCGCCGCAATGTTTTCCACCCCCAATTCCAACAGCAAACCCAGGGCCGCGTTCAAACCCACAATGCCTGCCAGGTTGACCGTGCCCACTTCATACCGGCGCGCATCCGGGCGAAATTCCATCTTTTCCTGGGCGATGAAGTCCGGGCAGCGGACATTGTGCCAGCCGAAAACGATGGGCCGGAGCAATCCCTGGCACTCACGCCGGACATAAAGCAGGCCGGCCCCGGACGGGCCCAGCAGCCATTTATGTGCATCTGCGGCCAGAAAATCCACGCTGTTGGCCACCTTTAAGGGGAAGGCACCGAGGGTCTGAATGGCATCCACGCAAAACCAGATGCCGCGCTCCCGCAATTGGCGCCCCAAAGCCTCAATCTCCACCCGCCAACCGGAAACAAAGTGACATGAGGCTAGCGCGACCAGCCGTGTGGACTCATCCACCTGGCCCATGACGTCCACCGGGCGAATACGCCCAAGGCCGCGCGTGTTGAGGAAGCGTACTTGGACCCCTTTTTCCGCCAGTGTCATCCATGGATACACGTTGGCAGGGTAATCGTCAAAATAAACAACGATATTGTCGCCCCGCCGCAACGGCAAACCACCCGCCACAAAACTCAAGGCCAGTGAGGTAGGCCCCACCAGCGCAATCTCCTCGGTTGCCGCCCCCAGGAGCTCTGCGGCCCGCTGGCGGGTTTGATGAATGACCTCATACCCCACCACCGCCTCCTGATCATCCGACATCCCCGCCTTTGACGCCTCAGCCATCGCCTCCGCCACCCGGCGCGGCAACGGCGATACCGCGGCATGAGCAAGAAACACCTTCCGGGCGGCCACAGGAAATTCATGAAGGCGCAGTTCCTCGTTGGACAGCAAACCCTGAACAGTCAATGGCATGACGGGATTTTAGAAAAAACCCCCGCCCGAAAAAGAAAAAACGGCGGACGGTTTCCCGTCCGCCGTTTTCTGAAGTGCAACCGTTACGGATTAATTCGCAACGTGAAGGTTTGCGGGTCACTGGTGTTGACCCCGCCGTTGAGCGTACCGCCGCTGTCCACCGCCGTGATGGTCAGCGTAACCGTCAGCGAGGCGCTGGTCGGTTTGGTGCGGATAACCAGCCCGCCCGTCAGCGGATTGATGGTGGGGGCTGAGACAAACGGCGTAGCGTCACTCACCTGCACCCGGAACTGCTGGAACCTCTGCGGCGCCAGCGGAGCCGGAGGATTCACCTCGTTATCCGGACCCAGCAGCGGCGTGGAGGCGGCAATGTCCACCACCACATTCGTGCTCCAGTGCCCGGCCGTGCTGTTGATGTCCAGACTCGTCCGCGTCAGCACGAAGTTGGGCTTGTCATTCACCGGCTGAACAATCAGGCCCACCGTACGCGAGGATGTATTGGTGCCGTCACTCAGAACCACGGTCAACAGCGTGCGCCCGTAGGCGTCCGGCGCCGGCGTGACCGTCAACTGCACCTCGTACAGGTTGGTCCCGGGCACCAGCGACTTGGTGTAGCTCCAATGCGCCGGATTGGCCGGATTCACCAGCGCGGTGTTGGTGGACAACAGGCTCACCGTGAGACTGTTGATGTCGCTGTCGAGGTCCCGCACATTAAACGTCCAGGTCACGCTCTCATCCTCCAGAATGGTGCGGGCATTGAGCGCCAGCGGATTCACAAACACCGGCGCATCGTTCACATTGGTGATGCGGATGATGAACACCTGCGTCACCGTCGTATCCTGCTCGCCGTAAGGCCGCAAATCAGGATTGTTGGTCTTCACCCGGCCACTGTCCTTGGCCCACAACTCCACCAGCGTCTCACCGAAGACGTTGTTTGTCGGCGTGAAGAACAGGGTCAGGTTGGTGGTGGCAATCCGCGGCAGGCCGGCCTTGCCCTTGAACAGCGTCGGATCCGCCGGCTTGAAGAAGTAGCTCAAAAGCTGCTTCTCCTCACCCCACGGCCCGGCCCAAGCATAGGTGATGAAGTTGGTCCACTTCACCGGGATGTCTTCCGGCACCTCCACCGTGCCCATGTTGCCCACCGCCGTCTGAATAACCGGACGATCATTCACCGGCAGGATATTGATGCTCAGGGTCGCCAACTTCGAGGTCTTGACCCCGTCAGACACATAGTACTTGATGAGGTCGCGCCCGAAGCGGTTGGTGAGCGGCGTGTATTTCAACACTGGATTGGTGGTGAGATTGAGGTAGCCCAGCGCGTTGCTCGGATCGAGCACGCCATTGGTCGGCCACACCGTGATGTAGTAATCCAGCGGGCCGTAGCTGCCGCCCAACACAATGTTGGTCGGCACATCCTCGATGAACACCAGCTTCTGGTTGTATGCCTTCGGCGCCCAGTTGTTCAGCAGGATGGACAGATTTGCCGTGCCCCAGTTGGCCACCGCCAGGTCTGGCAGTTTGTCGGCGTTGTAATCGCCAGCCGCCAGGGACACCGGCATGTCCTCCACGTCGCTGATCATACCCGGATCACCCCAGTAGAAGTTCAGCACCGGCAGGGTATTGGTCACGCTCTTGAGACCGTTGCCATGCATCACCAGCACCGCATCGGCGCCCATCAAAGCGATGGCCACATCCACCTGCTTGTCGTTGTTGTAGTCGCCAAAGGCCAGGTCACGCGGCTGGAAGCCCGCAGCCATCCCCACCCCAAAGCTGCCCGCCGGGGCAAAGCGCATGTCATTGCGCACCTTCGGGTTGGAGGCGTTGGTCCAGACGGTGATGTCGTCCGAATTCATGTTGGCCACCAAGATGTCCGGCAGCTTGTCGAGGTTGATGTCCACCACGCCCACGGCCACCGGCATGTCACCCACCGGCAGGTTGGTCACCACCGCCAGAGAAGTCCCCACCAGCGTGACAATGCTGACATTGTCATCACCGGCGTTGGCCACCACCAAGTCAGGCTTGTCCAGCGCCGTCGGCGTGCCCAGCAGGCCCGCGGCAATCGCGCTCGGCGAGCGGCCCACTTCCACGATGTTGGTGGAATCAAAGACCGGCGCATACACCATCCGCTGGTGGAAGAAGACTTCCACCGTCCCCGGGTTGCTGCCGTTGCCCGCATCCACCACTGCCAGATCCACGAACAGATCCTTGTTCAGGTCAGCAGCAATGAACGCCACCGGATTATTGCCGCTCAGCGGGATGTTGGTCACCAGCGTCAGGGCCGTGGCCAGATCGTTCACCCCGTTATTCTGCCAGATCTGCACCACGCGGTCGCCCGCACACAACACCGCCAAATCCGGACGGCGGTCGTAGTTGAAGTCGCCCAGCGTCAGCGCAATCGGGTTGTTGCCCACCACCAGGTCAAACCGGTTGGTGAAGTCACCCTTGCCGTTGCCCTTCAGCAGGGCCACCACGTTGCTGGCCGGGATGGCCACCGCCAGATCCAGCTTGTTGTCCTTCACAAAGTCCGCCGTCACCACCGCGCGCGGCGGCGCGCCCATGGCCACCGGCAGGTTGTTGGTGAAGGCGTACGGACGGGTCGCCGGATCCTCCACAATCGTCACCGGCACATTCATCGTGAACACATCAGAAGCCACCCCGTTCAGAATCGCCCGGTAAGTGAAACTGTCCATACCGTTAAAGTTCGGATCAGGGATGTAGATGAACTGGTTGCCCTGCCAGATCACCTGACCATGCGCCGGCCCGGACACAATCTCATAGGTGGCTCCAGCCCGGTAGCCCGGTATGTTGATTGCACCCATGGAGTCCTCATCCACCGCGGGCGCAGTCGCCACCAGCGGCGCCGAGACCACCAACTTGATCTGGAAGTCGCGATACGTGGCGATCGTGTAATCGCTGTTGTTCACGGCCGAGGAGGCCAGACCCACATTGAGCAGGCTCGGCAGGTTGTCCGTGTACTGTCCGTTGGCCACCCACGTGTTGCCGTCCAGGCTATGGAAGGCATAGAAGTTGCCGTTGGAGCGCACCAGCTTCACCCACACATTCGGATATGGCAACGGCGGCACACCCGTGCGCCCACCCGTCGGGTACGTGCGCAGCGCTTCCGTTGAGCCGCCGCCAAACCCATCGCGGTACGTCATCTGGATGGCGTTCTCACCACGAGCCAGGCCGGTATCATACGCCGGCGTCGCCAGAATGGCGCGCTGACGTTCGTGTGCCGCCAAGCCCGGCCGCGCCATCAGGCCGGCCTTGCTCCAGTTGGCAGCATTGCGAAGGCCAAGGATGCGCACCGTGGCCTCAAAGTCGCCTACGACTTCACGATAGGTGAAGTTCATGGCGTCATAGCTGCCCCAAATGTCCGAGCCAGCCACCCACGCCTGGATGGTGTTTTCATCAGCCATGGCGTTCCAACCGTAAGTCCCCGGCCAGTTGGCATTGGGGTTGTTGGCATCACCCGCCACCATCTCACTGGAGTTGGCATGCATTAACCCGCGTGGGGTCACCAAGACCGCCGTCGGCGACATGAAATTGCCGTTCAGGTCAGCCAGACCACTCACCAACACCTGGAAGGGTCCGTTGATGGGCGCAGTCAAGTTCAGTACCAGCACATTGGATTCGCCGCGGTTCACCACAGCGCTGGCCACCGAGACAAAGGTGGGCTGCTCCAGCAACTCCACTTCCCCGATTTGCATCGAGTTGGCCGCGGCAGCGTTGGCCACATTCGGGAACGTTACCTTGTAATAAGCGTATGCCGTATTGTTGGGTATCGGCACCAACTGCGACCAGCCGCGGGATTGGAATGGCGCCAACGGGGAGTTGGTAATTACCGTCCACGTGAATCCGTCGTTCGAGCCTTCCAGGATGAAGTCCACCGGATCACGCTCCGGCGCGTCGTTGGCCGACGTGAAGCGAATCGCCTGCACCACTTTAGCCCCGGCACCAAGTTGCACCGTAAAGCCGGTGTTCAGCTTGCCGAAGTTCAGATACTTCGTCCGCAGCAAGCCATCCACGGCCAGCCCCGGATGCTCATTGCCCGGCCACGTCCCCCAGAAGCCGGTCACCACATCACCCGGCCCTGTCACCGGACGCATGCCCACCGGCGAACCCGGATTAATGATCTGGATTTGCGACAAGTTGGTCAGCGAGCCGATGGCCACCGCGTCATTAAACACCAAGCCCACCACCTTGCCGTTGAGGCTGTGCCCGCGAACCAATCCCAGCGGAGTGGTCTCCGTCGGCGTCACCGTAATCACCGCCGTCTGCGACACCTGAGCGCCATCCGAGCGCACAATCAAGCACCGATATTGCGCGCCGTTGTCCAGGTAGTTTAACACCGGCGTGGTATAGGTGGCATTGCGGGCGCCCGGGATGTTCACTCCGTTGCGCTGCCACTGATACAGCGTGTAGAACGGCGAACCGCCACTGACCGCCACCGACAACGTCACGGTTGCTCCGATGTTGGTGGTCACGCTCTGCGGCTGGGTCGTGATGGTGATCGCCGGATTGATGAATCCATACTGGTACACCATGGTGCGCGGGATGCGCACCGCCGCCCCGCCACCCAGGTTATTAACAGTATATCCCACCTCCAGGTAGTCACCGCCACCGCCTTCCTTGACCATGGCTTCCCAGTAATAAGGGAATCCCGCGATGAGGAACTTCACCGCCTGATCATTCGGCAGGGAGTTGGCCCCGTCATTCCAACCGTCGTTGCAGCAGGCGCGGAAGGCCACAAACTGACGGCTGGCGTAATCAATGGTGGTGCCCAAAAACATCCCCGCGTCATCGTCGTTGCGCAGCCAGAATTTGTAGTTCCCCGTGGTTGGCGGCACAAACACACCCGACATCAAGGCCCCGTAATTATCCAGGTTGGGACGATAATTGGCATCGCCCAAGATGGTGCGGAAGGCGGGGTTGTTCGGGAAGTTCACGTTGTTCGTCAACGCCGACAACGTAGTCCCGCCAAAGCCGTCATACCGGCGCAGGTAGATGCCATCGGCATACACCGCGTTCGTGTACGTGACGACGTTCGGACTGAGGGCATTGAGATTTTCGCTGTCGTCCCGGACGTTGTTCATCGTCAGGGTATAGACCTGCCCCGGATTTTGCGGGGTGGTGGTGATGACCGCCGTCAACGCGTCCGGCATCAAGGTTGCCCCGAGCACCGGCACCACATTGTTCATACTGTCGGTCAGGGTGTAAGTACCCGTAGCCACAGAGGCGGCATTCATGCGCTCGCTGAAGCGCAACATGATCTGCTGATAGTTCTGCGAACCGCTCACGTAAGTTACGAAGGGCGGTACAGTATCAGCCAACACCGTCACCGTCGCCACCGCACTGGTCGCAGTGGTCCCATCCACAAAGGTGGCAATGCATCGGTACTGGGCCCCCTGATCCGTGGACGGCCGCATGGCCTTGGTGTAGGAGGCGTTGGTGGCCCCTGCCAGGCTCTGCCACACCCCTCCGTTGAGCCGCTGCCACTGGTAGGTGGCCGGTTGCGCATAAGGATGCACCGCCGCCACCAGCGTGCCCGGATAGCTGTCCGGCACAGAGATGTTGGCCGGTTGCAAATCAAAGTACTTGTAATCAGGCACCAATGCCCAGGCAATCCACCCATTGGTGAAATTACCCTGGTTGTCCGTGTCGCGGAACATCCCCGGCGCCGTCTGGAAGCTGGCATTGTTGCGGAAGGCCAGGCTCAGATAGTCTCCGCCACCGCCTTCCTGCATCAACACCTCGAAGTAATACGGCACTCCGCCCACCAAGGGCACCGGCCCGCTCCAGTTGCCCGGTTCATTGCAGGCGGCGCATCCGCCCTCCAACCGGATGACCGTGGCAATGTTGGCCGGATTAACTGGGTTGACCGGACTCAGGCTCATCATCAACCAGGCCGAGTCATCCGCTTCCGCCCGGAAGTTATACACTGCCGTTTCCGGCGGGATGAAATAGCCAATCATCCGAATGCTGTAATAATCCCCATAATTCTTCGGCGAATTGGCCACCGATAGCATCGTCACCGAATCCGGGAAATAAGGGAACTTCACGTTATTGGTGATAATCGGGAAGCTGTTGGCAGCACTCGAGTTACCCGTGAAGACTTGCCGTTGTACAAAGCCCGGCCGTGAATACCAGCCCCGGAATGTAACCGTGGTGGTATTAATCAGGTTAAATCCCTGATCATAAACGCTTTCCACGCGCAGCGAATACTCCTGATTCGCATTGAGGGTCACTCCGCTGAACGTCAGGATGAAGCCGGTGGTGTCTCCCAAATCCACCACCTCCACCGGGTTGTAACTATTCGCCCCATCAATCAACGTGTAAGCGCTGGTGCTGTCCCACCCATAGGGCACCATCTCCGAGAAGCGCACAAACACCTTGTTGGGCAACGGCGTGGCACTCACCGTTTCCACTGTCGGCGCCACGGTGTCCACCAGCACTGTCAAGGTGGCCACCGAGCTGACTCTCTGCGCCATGTTGCCGCCCGGATTATAGACCAGGCAGCGGTACTGGGTGCCACTGTCAGCCACCGTCAGCACCGGCGTTTGATACGTGGAAGAGGTGGCCCCTGGAATCATGAGCCATTGCCCGCCACGGCGCACCTGCCACTGGTAACCCACCTGATTGGGATTGCTGCCCTGGGCCACGCAGGTAAAGGTAGCCCGCGCGTTCTCGTAACCCGTGGTGTTCTGCGGCTGGGTCGTGATGGTGACCGTTGTAGCCCCGGCAGTCACCGGGAACAAGCCCCACCCAATCATGCCAGGGCTGCCATTGCCCGGTTGCGACCCCTCGGGGGCCATCGCCACCGCAATGTGGTCCCCGCCGCCGCCTTCCTTCATAATCGCCTCGGCATAGTAAAGTTTGCCCCCCTCAAGCGTTATGGCCTCGGAGCGGGCGCTCGGATAGGTGCCGCCACCGCGGGCGGTTGTCCACACATCATAAGCCCGGTAGTCTGTCCAACCATACAGGCTCGCGCGCATCGTTTTGTTGGCCGGATTGTCATCCGAGCTTAAGTAAAACTCGGAATCATCATCGCTGGCCATGTAGAAACGATAGTTGCCGTTGGTGGGCGGAATGATGAAGGCCGACAACCGGCGCCCATAGTTATCCATCCCTTCATCGGGCACATCAAAACCAGCCCGGTATCCCACGGTGTCTGGCTGATTATTGATGTACTTGCTGTTGTTCTTCAAATCATTGATCCCACTGCCCCCAATCCCGGTGAAGGCTTCATCTTTCACCTTGCCGGGGATCAGCATGAAGCTGGTGAATGTCGCCGTGGAGTTGGGCGCAATGGCCCCGCTCAACGGCGAGAAGTCGTCCACGTTATTGACCGTCAGCGTGTACTGGGTCGCAATATCCTGCGGGGAGGTGTCCAAAATCACCACCGAACCATCACCCGTCCGGGTCGCGCTTAGGACCGTAATCCCACCGCTAATGGCGTAGTTGGCCAGGTTCTCCGCCGAGGTCGGCTCCACCGGCTCGCTGAAAGTCACGCGTACCTTGCGGTAACCTTGGTACGCTTCCGCCGACACTAACACGGGCGCGATAGTATCCTCCTGCACGGTCAGCGTCGCCACCGCGCTGATTACCTGCGCCAGCGATCCTCCCACATTCACGGCCAAGCACCGGTACTGCTTTCCATTGTCAGCCATTGACAGCACCGGCGTCTGATAAGTGGCCGCATTCGCTCCTGGGATGTTGGTCCACGCTCCCATTCCACCACTTTGCCATTGATAGACAATCGGCCCGGCAGGATTGGCGCCGGTCACCCCAAAGGTGAACGTTACCCGCAGGCCGGCATACTGGGTGGCACTTTGTGGTTGCTGGTTGATCGTCAACGTCGTCGGCCCGCCCGGTTGGGCGCCATAAACCACTTCCGCCCCTTGGATTGGCCCGGTCGGCGTCACATCTCCCGTGCTATACCCCACGGACACGTGCCCGCCTCCCGTGCCGTCACGGAACATCACTTCCGCGGCATAAGCCATGCCACGATACAACTGCACCGGGGCGGAACGGGCACTGGGATAAGGCCCGCTGCCTTGCGCCGTCTGCCACACCCCATACGCGCGATACCAGCACCAGCCGTACAGGTTGGCGATCATGGTCTTGTTGGCCGGATTGTCATCCGGACTCAGATACACTTCCGCATCATCGTCGCTGGCCAGGTAGAAACGATAGTTGCCGGAACTGGCCGGCACAATCCAGCCGGTGATGATCGCCTGGAAGTAATCCAGTCCGTCGTCCGGGTAGTCAAAATACGGCACGAAATTGGCGGCAGCCGGTGGATTGGCCGCGGCATACGTTCTCAAGTCCGACAGGCTCCGATCGCCAAGGTAACGCTTGCTCAGCACATAACCCGGAACGGATATGGGCGTGCTGAAATTGAGCGTTGTCTGGCTCATGTCCGCAATATTGCGCACCGTCACCGTGTACGAACTCACCGGATCCTGCATGCTGGTGTACAACAGCACGTTGGTGCCGTTCGGCATCATGGTGGCCTCAATGACCGTCACCCCGTTGTTGACCGTGTAATTGGCCGGGTTTTGCGCATTGGCCAAGTCACCCGCCACCGATTGATTGAAGGAAACCACAATGCCCCGCAAACCCACATTAGCACGGGCCCCAATGGCCTGCATCTGCCCCACCGACCGCGTGAAGATCGGGCTGCGCAAATCATCATAGCTCATGTTGGAGAACATGTTGTTGCCATCATTGTCCTCCAAATCAATGCCCACCGTCGGGTCGAATTCGACGAAGTAAGGATGCCCAATCGCGAGGTTGTAGTTCACATAGTTGAGAATCACCCGCGTCCGATTGTTGACCAATGAAACCGTCGTAAAGGCGGCAGGGGCATTGCCCGGAGCGCCAATCACGGCCACCTGATTGGGCGGAGCATTGGAGAAAAGGTAGCAATATTGCGGAATCAACGCCACCGCATCATTCACTTTCTGGCTGTTGGCCAGGGGACGGTTGAAATCAATGAACAGCACCCCGTACCCAGGGTTGGACACGGCCGCAATGCGCGGACCCTTGGTGGCCCGGACCTCTGCATTCGCACTGGTGGCCACCGTGCCATTGTAGGTATTGCTCACCACACAAGTCAGAACGTTGGTCGAATCAGCCGCTCCCGGCGCCGTAAAGGTGTAAGCTGTATTGGTTGCCCCCGGAATATTCACGCCGTTTAACTTCCATTGGTATTGCAAATAGACGGGCCATCCCATGGCCACGGCCCGCAACGTCACGCTGCTCCCCGGCGTAATCACACTTACCGGCGCCGGCTGCACCGTGAACATCACCGGCTCAGCGGGATTATCGTAAATCTGCGTCGTGGCCGTCGCGTTCCCCGTCTCACCCGCGCACCCGTGGCGGCTGCCCGCAATGCCGACGTAAATCGTGGACGGGAAGGGATCATTGTCCACCCCACCCACCGTGCTGGGCCAGTTGTAGGTGTCCTGCGTCTGCGGTCCCACCCAATCCACACCATTGCTGCTGGCGTAGCCGCGGAACACGCTGCCCACCCGTTGCAAGCGCACCCATTGATAGGTCGGATGATTCCCATCGCCCGGCACAATGCGATCCTCATGTTGACCGCCATTGCCGGCCTCCCCCGCCCGCCATGTGCGGTACATCAGCGAGAGGTCGCCCACCCCAACGCTTTGGCCGCAGTTGCTCGCCGGATTGCCATCGTTGCCTACTATCTGCCCCGACGGCGTGGCCTTGGAGAACACCATCTTGCTGCTCACATCCAATGAAGGCCGCGCCATGATGCCCGCCTTGGGCCAGCGCGCGGTCACCTCCATGGAAGCCACGCGGATTTTGATGTCAAAATCCCCCGTGACTTGCAGGTAGAGATAGGTGAAATCGTCGCGCATATCCCAAATGTCATTGCCCCCCGCGTATAGAGTGATGTGGTTGGGGGCATTGCTCACCACGGAGCCTACCGGGTTGTCTCCAACATGGTACAGGGTAAATGGTACCACTGCCACCTGAGCCGAGGCTGACCAGGCGGTTAATACCGCGGCAGCCGCCAACGTTTTGAGGGTTCGGGAGTACGACATAGGGTTTCCTTGATGGGGGAGCTTTGTTTTGACCAACGTAAAATCCTGACCTGCAGACACCATGACACCAACACTTTTCCTGGCAAAAAATTTCGCCAACATACGGTGATTTTGGGTTGTTGTTAGGTTACTGGCGCCTACGATTAGCGTATTAGCCGTTGCAGCGCAAGACTTTTTTTCAAAAAATTTTCGCGTTCGTCACCCGCTCCACCCGCTGGCGCTGCAACGCCAGCAACAGGCCTTGCCCCCCTTCATGCTCCACCCGGTCTGCCTGCTCCGGAAAAGCGGCACAAGGCACTTTTTGCGACAGCGGCAAAAGGATTGTCTCGCCTCGCCCGACCGCGTAGAATGAGCGCCATGATGGCCATGAAAACGTTGTTCTCCATGTGCAGCCTCGCACTCCTGGCTGCTGCCGGCATCATGCCGGCCACCACGGTGGCTCAAACCCCACCCGCCGTGCTGGACGTCAAGCCGGCTTTCATGCTCGTCACCACCAATCTGGAAATCAGAACCAACATCGTCATCGTCACCAATTACGTCGTGGTGACCAATCTCACGCGCATCACCAACTACTATAATGCTGCCGGCCAGTTGCTGACCCCGATTACCCCGCCCGCTGCTGCCCCAGCACTGCCCGCGCCGCCTCCCGCCAAACCGGCCACACCCGACCCGGCCCAGCTTCTGGCCATCCAACTGCAAGCCGTGCGTGATTTGTTGTTTCAGGGCATAACCGCCGCCTCCAATGCCCTGGCCAAACCGGGGGCCTTCACCAGCAACGCCGCCCACCAAATCGCCATCCCCACCGGCGTCACCGTCTTTGACCGGAAACGTGGCGAGGTCCTCTTGCAGGCCATGAACCAGACCGCCGAGCGCGCCGTGCCGGAGGCCGCCCAGCTTCTTCGCCAGCTTGCCGGCCAGGTGAATCACACCAACCCGGTCGAAATCATTCGGGGCGAGCCGGAGGCCGCCACCCGTCTCCTGCTCAGCGTGCAAGGGGAAGCCCTGGCCACCGGGCTGCTCCAAATCGTAGAGCGCCATGGACGGGAAACCAAGCTGCCGGAAGCCTACGCCAACGCCATGCTGCGCGGCGGCGGGCTGCTGGGAGCGGTGCTCGGGACGCAACCCCAGGGAAATATCGAAAGCCACGTGGCGCAGGGGCTTTTGCGCGCTTTCGCCGACTACTTGGCTCGCGAAGAGAAAAATGTGCGGACCAACACCGCAGCCCGGCTTACCCCGGCCTTGCGCCAGGCTTTTACACCATGATCATTGACCTCCAGCGCTTCTTGGAGGCCGAGCAGCCCTGCTGGCGCGAACTGGAAGAGCGCCTCCAACGGCTGGAACGCACCGAACCGGAATCCATCAGTCTCCTGGATTTGCAGCGGCTGCACTATCTATACGAGCGCACCTCCGCCGACCTGGTACGGCTCCGCACCTACGCCGCCGAGCCGGAAATCAGAAATTATCTGGAAAATCTGGTGGCGCGCGCCTACGCGGAAATCCATGAATCCCGCGGCCGCAGCCGGGGCTGGCGGTTTTGGCCCTGGTTGACGCAAACCTTTCCTCAAACCTTCCGGCAACGCTGGCAGGCCTTTCAACTGGCGGCGCTGATCACCCTGGCCGGCGTGGTTTTTGGCGGATTGGCCACCCTCTTGGACCCGCAATCCCGCTTCGTCACCATGCCGTTTGGACATGATCAATGGCGGCCCAGTGAGCGCGTTGCGCACGAAGAATCCGGCACCGCGGAAACCCCCGCCGGACAGCACATGACCTTTTCCTCCCATCTCATTGCCAACAACACCAAAGTGTCCTTGCTCACCCTGGCCCTGGGCATGACCTATGGCGTGGGTACGGTGGTGCTTCTCTTTTACAACGGCGTGGTGCTGGGTGCGATCACCACGGACTACTGCCTGGATGGTCAGACGACCTTCCTCCTGGCCTGGCTGCTGCCCCATGGCTCAATTGAAATTCCAGCCATTTTAATTGCCGGCCAGGCCGGGCTGGTGCTGGCCGGAGCCCTTGTGGGACGAGGAAACCGGGAGCGGCTGGCGCAGCGGGTACGGGCTGTTGGGCCGCAAGTACTTACGCTGGCTGGCGGAGTCCTCTTGATGCTCGTTTGGGCGGGGTTGGTCGAATCTTTTTTCAGCCAGTATCACCAGCCCCATTTTCCCTACGCGCTCAAGATTGCCTTTGGGGCCGTCCAACTGGCCCTCTTGATCCTCTTTCTGGCCCGAGGCGGACGGAAAGCCGCAACGGCTGTAAAACCCCAAGCATGAACGGTATTGCTGCCAGCAACCAGCTTTGGATTAAAACCCCTGAAGGCGTGACCTTCGGCCTGCCGCTGGCCAGTCCCCTGCCCCGGATGGTGGCCTGGTTGCTGGACGCCTTGGTCATTTTCGCCCTCACGCTAAGCTTGCTCAAAATATTCGGCCTCATTGGCCTCCTCGCACCCGACCTGGGCCATGCCATGCGAATCTTGGGCTGGCTGGGGGTCTCCACTGGCTACGGCATGGCCTTGGAATGGTTCTGGCGGGGGCAGACCCTCGGCAAAAAAGTGCTGCGCCTGCGCGTGGTGGACGCCCAGGGGTTGCGCCTGCAGTTTTACCAGGTTTTTCTGCGCAACGTCCTGCGGGCGGTGGATGCCCTGCCTCTCCTTTACCTCCTGGGTGGCGTGGTCTGCATGCTCTCTCCGCGCTATCAGCGCCTGGGCGACATGGCGGCCGGCACGGTGGTCATTCGCACCCCCCAATTCACCGCGCCGGACCTGGAGCAAATCCGCACCGGCAAGTTCAATTCGCTGCGGCGCTATCCCCATTTGCTGGCCCGGTTGCGCCAGAAAACCACCCCCGCTGAAGCCGCTCTGGCCTTGCAGGCCGTCCTGCGCCGTGAGGCGTTCACCCCTGAAAAACGCGTGGAATTGTTTCATGCCTTGGCCGAGCACTTCAGCCAGAAAGTGGCCTTCCCTCCCGAGGCCTGCGAAGGATTAAGCGACGAACAATTCATCCGCAACATCGTGGAAGCCCTTTACCGAGCGGAAGCCAAGTCCGAGTCCACTACCGCATGAACACGAGGCCATGGATAAAAAACCGGGGCGCGGTCATGGCCCGGCATTACCGCCGGGGCACCTGCTGGCGGCTGGCGTGGGAAAACGGCCTGCTCACGGAAAGCGAGTGCGTCAAATGTGGGGGTGACCCGGATTTGTTTATTGCCCCCGCCCTGTTTGACCCGCAAATCAACGGTTATGCCGGCGTGGATTTCCAGCAGGACAACCTCACAGCCGAGGCGCTCCTCGAAGCCGCCCGTCGCCTGCGCCGCGATGGATGCGCCCGATTCCTGCTCACTTTAATCACCGACTCCTGGCCCGCTTTGACCCGCCGCCTGCGGCATTTGGCCGCCGTCCGCCGTGAACATCCCGAACTGCAGGCGGCCCTGGCCGGCTGGCACATTGAGGGACCATTTCTTTCAGAAAAACCGGGGTTTTGCGGGGCACATGCCCCGGACTTGATGCTGGACCCCACCCCGGAATTGCTGGCCGAGTTGCGCCGCCTCACGGCCCCCGATCCCTTGGTCATCACCCTGGCCCCGGAGCGCGCCGGCAGCCTGACGGCCATCCGCAAGGCCGCAGTCATGGGCATTCGCATCAGCCTGGGACATACCGATGCCGACACCACCTTGATTGAAACCGCCCTGGCCGCCGGCGCCGTGGGCTTTACCCACCTGGCCAATGGCTGCCCCCGGCTGTTGGACCGGCACGACAACATCCTTTGGAGAGTGCTGGGCGGCTCCCTGGCCCGGCCAGCCGTCACCAGCCCCCCACGGTTTATTGGGTTGATCGCCGACGGAATTCATGTCAGCCCCGACTTATTCCGGCTCCTGCATCAATGGCTTCCCCAAGAGCGCATCTATTACACCACCGACGCCATGGCCGCTGCCGCCAGCCCTCCGGGCAAATACACCTTGGGCAAACTGGAAGTCGAAGTAGGGCCGGAAGGGGTGGTGCGTTTGCCGGGCACCCCTTATTTTGCCGGCTCCGCCCTGCGGCCCATCCAGGCGGTGCAACGGGCCGCCCGTATTTTGCAGCGACCTTGGGCAGAAGTGTGGGCTCATGCTGCTGCCATCCCCGCCGCGTTCGCCGGTGTGCCCAATTCCCTGCAACCCGGACAACCCGCCAATTTTTGTCTGGTGCGTCCTGCGATGGAAGGAATCCCGCAAATTGAACGCACCTACTTTCACGGTCAACCGACCCCGCCATGAAAACCGTGGCCATCATTCAAGCGCGCATGGGCAGCACGCGCCTGCCCGGCAAAGTGCTTCGCCCGCTGTGCGGCAAACCCGTCCTGGCGCACGTCTTGCAGCGGGTCCGGCTTTGCCGGCGACTGGATGACGTCTGGGTAGCCACCTCCACCCACTCGGCCGATGACGCCATCGCTCAGGCCTGCCGGGGATGGGACACACCTTGCTTTCGCGGCAGCGAGGAGGATGTCCTCGCCCGTTTTTATGAGGCCGCAAAGGCCGCGCGAGCCGACACGGTGGTACGCATCACCGCGGACTGTCCGTTGTTTGATGGGCATTTGTTGGAGGACATGCTCAAGGTGTTTGCGGAGCTTAACACGCCGGCCACCACCGTGGATTACCTAAGCAATGTTCTCGAACGTCGCTATCCCCGCGGCCTGGATGCGGAAATCTTCACCTGTGCCGCGTTGCAAAGGGCTTACCTCGAAGCCCGGTTGCCGCGTGAACGGGAGCATGTTACCCCTTACCTGTATGGCCATCCAGAAATCTTTCGCCTCCACTCGTATCGCGCCCCGCAGGACTGGTCGCATTACCGGTGGACGCTTGACACCCCGGAGGATTGGGCCTTGATCGAGGCCATTTATCAAGCGCTTTACCGTCCCGAAACCCCCTTTACCACCCCCCAGGTGCTCGAATTACTTGCCGCCCACCCCGAGCTGGCCCAACTCAACGCCTCCGTGCGGCAAAAAGAGTGAGCACCAGATCGGCTGGCCCTCTCAGATAAACCAGGCCACGGCAGAAAAAAATTTCATGGCACCCAGTCGCGGGCTTTGGTTTAGTACTGCGCCGGAGGGCGGCGAAGCAGTAACGCGAGGCCGCCCCAGTTAAAAACAACGATCATCATGTCCGGGTATCAAACACCCCAGGAAGCCTTCTGGGCGGGCGCCTTTGGAAATGATTACACCCAACGTAATCAGGGCGAACGTCTGGTGGCCTGCAACGCCAGCTTGTTCCAGCGATTGCTGGCCCGGGCGCATCCGCCCGCCAGCATCCTCGAGCTGGGCGCCAACATTGGCTTGAATCTGATCGCCCTCCGGCAACTCCTGCCCCAAGCCCGTCTGGCAGCCGTGGAAATCAATCCCGAGGCCGTGGCCCACCTTCGCCGCTTGCCGGAAGTCGAGGTCTTCCACGAGTCGCTTCTGGCCTTCGAGCCGCCGCAGAGCTATGACCTGGTCTTCACCAAGGGAGTGCTGATTCACATTGCCCCCGACCAACTGCCCCGGGTGTACGACTTGATGTACCGCGCCAGCCGCCGTTACGTCGCCCTGGCCGAATATTACAGCCCCACGCCGGTCAGCGTGCCCTACCGCGGCCATGCCGACCGTCTGTTCAAGCGTGATTTTGCCGGGGAATTGCTGGATCGCTTTCCCGATTTGCGCCTGGTGGATTACGGCTTCGTTTATCGGCGTGATCCCCAGCACCCCCAGGATGATTTAACCTGGTTTTTAATGGAAAAAACCACCAGACAACCCCCTGACCGCGATTGAGTTCTGAGTTATGCTGAGGTACTGCAAACGCTGTGTCATGCCGGACACCAAGCCGGACCTGTATTTGGACGAAGAAGGCATTTGCAATGCCTGCCGCAGTTATGAACGACGCCAGGCGATTGACTGGGACGCCCGCAAGCAGGAGCTGATGGGCATCCTGGACCGCTACCGCTCCAAAGACGGACGCAACTGGGATTGTCTCATCCCGGTCAGCGGCGGCAAGGACAGCACCTTCCAGGTGGTGCGTATGAAGCAGTTGGGCCTGAATCCGCTCTGTGTCACCGCCACTACCTGCGATTTGTCTGACATCGGCCGGAAAAATATTCAAAACCTCAAAAACCAGGGAGTGGATTACGTCGAATTCTCCCCCAACCCCGTCGTACGCCGCAAACTCAACCGCATCGGCCTCATGCAGGTAGGCGATATCTCCTGGCCGGAGCATGTGGGCATCTTTACCATCCCCGTCCGCGTGGCCGTCCAAATGAACGTGCCCCTGATCATCTGGGGGGAGAACTCTCAGAACGAGTACGGCGGCCCGGCCGCCGCCGCCGAAAACAACACCCTTGACCGGCGCTGGCTGGAAGAATTCGGCGGCCTGCTGGGCCTGCGCGTCTCGGACTTGATCGGGCTGGAAGGACTGCAGGCCAAAGACCTGATCCCCTACACTTACCCTACCGATGAGGAGTTAAAACGCGTCGGGGTCACCGGCTTGTTCCTGGGCTATTATCTCCCCTGGGATGGTTATTCCAACGCCCTGCTCTCGCAAGCCCATGGCTTCACCACCTATCATACCACGGTGGAAGGCAGCCTGGTGAATTACGAAAACCTGGACAATCACCAGACCGGCATCCACGATTACTTCAAGTTCCTGAAATTTGGCTTCGGCCGGGCCACCGACCTGGCGTGCTTGCACGTCCGCCGCGGGCGCATCTCCCGTCAGGATGCCATCGAGCTGGTGCGGTTGCATGACGGCAAATTCCCCTGGAGTTATCTGGGCAAACCGCTCGAAAAAATCCTCGAACCGCTGGACATCACGGTGGAGGAATTCATCAAAATCTGCGACCGTTTCACCAACAAAAAACTTTTCCTCAAAGACGCCCACGGCAACCTGATCAAGGACAAACACGGCAACCTGACCAAGATCAATTACGACAATCCTTGAAGGCACTGGTCATCAACGTGGGCATGGGCAACCTCGGCAGCGTGCGCCGCGCCTTGGAGGAGTGCGGCGCCGAAGTCCGGGTTTCCAGCCGGCCGGAGGACCTCGCCTGGGCCGACCGGATCATTCTGCCCGGCGTGGGGGCCTTCGCCACCGGCATGCAACGCCTCCACCAAGCCGGATGGGTGTCCGCCTTGCGCCAGGCGCTGGCCAACCCCCGCGTGCGCCTGCTGGGCATCTGCCTGGGCATGCAACTCCTGGCCGGCAGCGGCGAGGAAGGCGGCTTGACCCCCGGCCTGGGCTGCATCCCGGGCCATGTCAGCCGCTTGCAGGTCCAGGAGACACGGGAGCGCCTCCCCCATGTGGGATGGAATGAAGTGCATCCCACCCGTCCCCATTGGCTGTGGGACGGCATCCCCGACGGCACCGATTTCTATTTCGTGCACAGTTATCACCTGCTGCCGGCCCAGGCCGGGGACACCTTGGCTACCACCCCCTATGCCGGCGGATTTGTTTCCGTGGTGGGTCATGGAAACATCCTGGGCGTGCAATTCCACCCGGAAAAAAGCGGCCGCCCCGGTTTTCAACTGTTACGTAATTTTTTGGCCTTCCCGGCCGACCATGCTTAAAACACGCGTCATACCGACCTTGTTGTGGAAAGGGGCCGGCCTGGTCAAGGGGGTGGCCTTCGACAGTTGGCGGCGCGTGGGTACCGTCCTGCCGGCCATCAAGGTCTATAACACCCGGGAGGTGGACGAGCTGGTGCTCCTGGACATCAATGGAACGCGCGAGCAGCGCGAGCCGGATTATGAGTCCGTGGCCGAATACTCGGCCGAGTGTTTTGTTCCCCTGACGGTGGGCGGAGGCGTGCGGACCCTCGAGCATATTCAGAAATTGCTGGAGGCCGGGGCGGACAAGGTGGCCATCAACTCGGCGGCCTACCAGCACCCGCAACTGGTGCAAGAGGGCGCGCGACACTTCGGCTCGCAATGCATTGTGGCCTCGGTGGACGTTCGACGCCATCCCACGGGCCGCTACGAGTGCTTCAGCCATTGCGGCCAGCAACCCACCGGCCAGGAGCCGGTGGCTTGGGCTCGCCGGTTGCAGGATTTGGGCGCCGGCGAAATCCTGCTGACCCGTGTCGAGCGCGATGGCACCTTTGAGGGATACGATCTCGAATTGATCGAACAAGTGGCCCAGGCCGTGACCATCCCCGTCATCGCCAGCGGGGGAGCTGGCTCTTATGTCCACCTGCTACAGGCGCTCCAAAAAGGCGCCTCCGCCGTGGCCGCTGCCAGCATCTTTCATTTCACCGAGCAAACCCCCAAGGAAGCCAAGGCCTTCCTGGCCAGTCATGGTATCCGGGTGCGGCAAACCACCCCCTTGTAATCCCCCTCAACATGCCGGCTGCTGCTCCAAACCCATCCGTCGTCCTGCTGGTGGACAGCAAGGTGCGGGATTTGCCGGTCGCCGCTCTGCTGGCACACCATCTGGAGCAACAAGGCATCACCGCGCATCTGGAGCCGCTGGAAGCCTATCAGGGCGCCCTCGCCGCCCATCGGCCCCGCATGATGGTATTCAATCACCTCACCGCCAGTCATCTGGCGGCTTATTCTCAGCGCCTCCATCAGATGGGCGTGCTGACGGCCGTCCTGCCCAATGAAGGTATTTTCTACGATTATGATGATTTGATCTTCAACTCCGGCCGTTACCATACCCACGCCCACATTGATTGTTTCTTCTGTTGGAATCACGTGCATGCCCGGGCCTTGCAGGAGCATGGCGGCCAGGCCCATACCCGCATCGAGGTCATTGGCGTGCCCCGCTTCGATTTCTATTTCCAACCCTGGTCCCGCCTTTTTGCGTCCCCGCCCCGCGAGAAAGAGGACCGCCCCGTCGTCCTCCTCTGCACCAACTTTGCCACGGCTCATTTCTGGGAGCTCCCGCGCAGTGAAGGGGACAAATTCTTCGCCGCCTGGAAAGATCGCATCCCGCGCTATCGCAATTACTGGCAGTCCATCGAAGCCCATTTTAAAGGCCGCCAGAAAGTGTTGAACTTTTTGCAAGCCTTGCTCGACGCCGACCGCTATCAGCTTGTGCTCCGCCCGCACCCCCGCGAAGACGCCATGTTCTACCAGCGCTGGCTCTCCGCCCTCCCCGCCGCGCAACGCCGCTATGTGCGTTTGGACGCGCAGAGCAACATCACCTCGCTCATTCTGGGGTGTGACGTGGAGATCTCCTGTGAAACCTGCACCACGGCCTTGGAGAGCTGGATTGCCGGCAAGCCCACCATTGAATTGCTCCTCGAGCAGGACCCCCTTTGGTATTACGAGGAACCCTCCGCCTGCAACGTTCATTGTGCCCGGCCGGAGGCTTTGCCAGCCTTGGTGGAACAGGTGCTGCAAAACGGCATGCCATTGGACCTGCGAGAAAAACAGCGCGCCCACCTCGCCCGATGGTGTCATACGCCCGACGGACATTCCGCCGAAAAGATGGCCGCCTTGATTGCCGACATGCTGGCCCGCACCCCCGAACCTGACTGGTCACAACTAAATTGGACCGACCGCCGCCGCCACTGGAAATGGCAGCTCACGCACCTCGTGGACCAGCCCTACCACTATGACCCTTCGCTGGCGGCCAAGCACTGGTTCTGGCCCGCCCGTTATCGCATCAAACATCTCAGTCAGCGCAAGGCCATCCGTCCCTCGGAAGTCCAGGCCATGCGCCGCCAGATTGAAGCCTGCGTCCTCCCCCAACCCGCAACCCTGACCACGGCTTATGCACATTCCTGACCCCCGCGAACGTGAAGTCGCCCGGCGCTATTTCGCCCCTTTCCTAAAACACTTTCACGGCTGCCGGTCGGTGGTGGACATCGCCTCCGGTCAGGGACATTTCCTCGAATTATTAAAAGAGGCTGGCATCTCCGGCACGGGCATCGAGCTGGACCAGGAACTGGCCCATCGCAGCCGCCAAAAAGGGCTGCAGGTAATCCAGGGCAATTTCTTTGAATACCTGAAAACCGTGGCACCGGGCACGTACGACGCCGCCCATGTTTCGCACATCATCGAGCATTTTCCCCCGCCCCAGGTGGAGGAACTTTTCGCCCTCCTGCACCGCGCCCTGCCTGCCGGGGCGCCCATGGTCATTCTCACCCCCAACATCGCCAACATCCGCCGCGCCGTGGGCGATTTCTGGCGCGACCCCACCCATGTGCGCCCTTACCCCATCTCCGCCGTGTCCAAATTGCTCCGGCGCACCGGCTGGGAAGTGATCCAGTCCGGCGAGCACACCGACCGCAAGCCTTCCCTGCTGCGCCGCCTCAGTTACGCGCTGCGCAATGCCTTGTTTGGCCGCTACTGGGTGGGGGACGATGTCTATGTGATTGCCCGCCGCGGCCCCGACACGCCACACACCACAAGCTGACATGGCCGGTCACGTCATCTTTTTGCAACGCCGCACCCACCGCGCGGGGGCTCAGACCTGCCTGGCCCGCCTGCTCCGCCATCCGGCCATGCAAAAGTGGAATCCCGTGCTGGTGTGCGAAGACGAAGGCTGGCTGGCTCAAACGTGCCGCAAGGCCGGCGTGAGGGTGCTGGTGAATCCTTTTCCCAGCGCGCGCACGCTGGCCGGACGGCTCTGGCGCAATCAGGCCTTCGCCGGGCAGGTGGCCGCGCAACTGCGCCGCCATCGCTGGACCCCCCAGTTGGTGCACGCCAATGATCATTGGGACGCCTTGCTGGGATTGACTCTGGCCCGCCGCCTGCACGTCCCATCAGCCGTGTTCTTGCGCTCTCCCGGCATGAAGCCGGAAGACTATGACAAATACGGCTGCCGCGAAATGGACCTGGTGATCGCTGTCGGTGATGAATTACAACAACGGGCCCAAAACTGGGACATGGGGCGTGGCATCCTGCTCATCCATGATGGACTGGAAGCCGCTGAACAGCTCCCCCCCAAACCCCGGCCGGCCAGTTTCCCCCCAAAAATCCTGGTGCTCGGTAGCCCCCTGGATTGGAAAGGCTGGGCGGACCTCACCGAAGCCCTCTGGCTTTTACAGCAGGACGGAAACCTTCCTCCCATTCAGTGGGACTTTACCGGCGACCGCCCTGATCCCGCCCGCAACAATCTCAAGTTGGAGCGGCTGACCACCGGCCAGTTCCACTTTCTGGGACGGGTGGAGGAATTCCGCGAGCTGGTGCGGCAATATGACCTGGCCCTCCAGACAAGCTGGCACGAGAGCTTTGGCATGGCTGCTCTGGAAACCTTGTTTGCCGGCGTCCCCCTCCTCAGCACTCGCGTGGGCGTGATTGAGCAGGTGCTCGAAGCGCCGGCTTTTCTGGTGCCCCCCCGGCGGCCCGCCATCCTGGCGCAAGCTCTGCAGCACCTGATGCAACATTGGCCCACGCTGGATCCGGGGGTGGAAAAAGCCCAGCAACTCATTCGTGCCCGTTTCCTGATTGATTACGCTGTGGACAAACTCCTTCGCGCCTACGCGGACCAACTGGGGTTGATACCGCCTTAAGTTTGCCCCTCCCCCCTCTGGCCGCCGTCCCATTTTTTTCGTGGCGCGCCGGGAAATCGCGCTATACTGCCTCACGTGAAACCGACGGATCTTCGGGGCATCTTGCAGTACATCCCGCAGTTTCGGGAAAAAACTTTCGTCCTCGCAGTGGACGGCGCCATTGTCACGGACGAAAATTTTGCCAACCTGCTGCTGGACATTGCTGTCTTGCGCTCCCTCAGCATCCGGGTGGTGCTGGTCCATGGCGCTTCGGCGCAAATCCGCTCGCTGGCCGCCGAGCAGGGCCTCACCCCCAGCGACCTGGAAGGCTCGGGCATCACCGACGCCGCCACGCTGCGGCTGGCCTTGACCGCCGCCAACCGGCTGAGCCATGAAATTTTGGAGGGGCTCGCCGCCACGGATTTGCGGGCCGTCTGCCCCAACGCCCTGGTAGCCCACCCCCTGGGCATCCTGCATGGCATAGACCATCAATTCACCGGCAAAATCGAGCGGGTGGATGTTGAACTGCTGCAAACCCTCCTGGCCCAGGGCATCATTCCCGTCCTGCCACCCCTGGGCTTTGATGGGGACGGCCACACCTTCCGCGTCAACAGCGACATGGTGGCCGCCGAAGTCGCCACCGCCCTCAAGGCGGTCAAACTCGTCTTCCTTACCACCACCGATGGCCTGATCGTCCGCGGCCAGTTGGTGCGGCAAATGCCGGTGGCCGACCTCGAGAGCATCCTCGCTCTCCGCAAACAGGATGTCGCCCCGGAGTCTTTGTCCAAAGCCCTCTTTGCCGCGCAGGCCTGCCGCCAGGGCATCCCACGGGTGCACATCATCAATGGGCGCGTGGACGAAGGACTGCTGGCCGAGGTGTTCTCCAACGAAGGCATTGGCACCTTGATCTATGCCAATGAATACCAGCAAATCCGGCGGGCCATGAAAAAGGACATCCGCACCATCCTCCTGCTCACGCGCAAATCGGTGGAACTGGAGGAGCTTGTCAAGCGCACCCGGCCCATGATTGAAAAACAACTGGGCGATTACTACCTCTTCGAAATTGACGGCAACCCCGTGGCCTGCGTGGCGCTCCACGTGTACGAGGACCAGAAAAAGGGCGAGCTCGCCTGCCTCTGCGTCAGCCCCTCCCATGAAAATCAGGGCATTGGCCGCAAGCTTATCCAGTTTGTCGAAAACCGCGCCCGGGAACTTGGTTTGCAGGAACTTTTTGCACTGTCCACGCAGGCCTTTGCCTACTTCCAGTCCAAGGCCGGCTTCCAGGAGGGCAGCCCCGAGGACCTGCCACCGGCTCGCCGGGAGAAGTACGAGCAAAGCGGGCGGCGCTCCAAAATCCTGCTCAAAAAGCTGCGCTAATTCCCGCCGCGACGCTCCGCCTGCAGGCGGGCAAAGGCGCATAAACCGGCAAAATCCTTGAAAAAACCGCGATTTTTCCCTTGCGTCCCCGGCCTGAAGGCGTTTAATAGCCCCCGAGTCAAGACGACAGAGACACAACAACCAAACAATTAAACTCGCATCACTATGGCTAAAGCACTTACCAAGTCGGCGTTGGCGGCGGCTCTCGCTGAAAAGGCGGGCATCACCAAGAAGCAAGCGAACATCGTACTGGTGGAGCTGGCTCAACTGGCGTACAAAAACGCCAAAAACACCTTCACCCTGCCCGGCATTGGCAAGCTGGTGCTGGTGAATCGCAAGGCGCGGCAGGGCCGTAATCCGGCCACGGGTGAGATCATTCAGATCCCGGCCAAGAAAGTGGTGAAGTTCCGCGTGGCCAAGGCCTGCAAGGACGCCGTGTTGGGCAAGAAATAATTTCGCCGTCCTGGTGGCAGGCGCTCTGTGTCCCCACAGAGCGCCTTTTTCATTACAACCTCCCCTCCCGGCAGGAGTGTAACAACACGCAGACTTTACTCGCCCCATCATGAAAGCGGCCATTGTGGGTTGCGGCGCGGTCGGCAGTTTCTACGGGGGATTGCTGCATCGCACGGGGGTGGAAACCCACTTCCTTTTGCGCAGCGACCATGCCACCGTCGCCGCGCAGGGCGTGCGCATTCTGAGTGTCCAGGGCGACTGGCACTTCCGTCCCCATCCCGCCCGCCGCCCGGAGGAAATTGGTCCTTGCGACCTGGTGATGATCGCCTTGAAAGCCACGGCCAACCCCACCGCTTTTCCCGCCCTGCTGCCACCCTTGATCAAATCCGATACCCTGGTGCTTACTTTGCAGAACGGCCTGGGTAACGTGGAAGCCCTCGCTGCCCTGGCCGGCCCGGAAAAAGTCCTCGGCGGGCTGTGCTTCGTCTGCCTCAACCGCGTCGCTCCCGGCGTCATCCGGCATCTGGCCCACGGCCGCATGATGCTGGGTGAATTCCAACGCCCCGCCCTGCCCCGCACCCGGGCCTTGGCCGCACGCTTTCAACAAGCCGGAGTGCCCTGCGAGGTCATTGATGATTTGAATCTCGCGCTGTGGAAAAAACTGGTCTGGAACATCCCCTTCAACGGCCTCGGCGTGGCCGGCGCCGCCGGTTACGAGGCGGTCATCACGGGCCGATGGGAACCTTCGCAACCTCTTGGCCCCTGCCTGCCCACCCGCGCCCTCCTGGAAGATTCCCGCTGGCTGGCCCTGGTGCGGGAGCTGATGCTCGAGGTCATTGGAGCAGCCCGCCAGTTGGGCCTGAATATCCCGGAGCAATGGGCGGACGAAAACATCGCCCGCACGCGCGTCATGGGCGATTACTACGCCAGCACGCTGCTGGATTTTGCCCAAGGCCGTCCCTTGGAACTGGAGGCACTATTCCTGGAACCCTGGCGCCGCGCCCGCGCCGCCGGGGCCGAGTGTCCCCGCCTCACCGCCTTGTGCCAGATTTTGCGCCAACTGGATGCCGCAAGAAATGCGACGCCGCCCCATCCGCCTTCAATCCCTGGGTGAATGCGTAGCCAGCCACGTCGAAAACGCCGGCAGCGGGAAAGGCAGCAACGCCTGCAAACGCTCGCAGGTCAGATGCAAATCCGGCGGCCGCGGCGGCCCCTGCCACTCCTGCAGACAGGCCGGTTGAATTAACCCCGTAGCCCCAGGGTCCCGTTGCGCCAGCAAACGCCCAATTTCCCATCGCGACAACCGCTCAGCCCCCGCCAGATGATATACCCCACGGGCCGCAGGCTCCGCCGCCAACACCCACATCGCCTGCGCCGCCACCCCGGCGGGGATGGGACAGCGATACTCATCCGTGAACAACCGCAAAGTCTCGCCCTGCCGCCACCGCGCCTCCCACTCCTCGTTAAACGCCCGGTTGTGGCTGCGCGAGCGCCCGTACGTCAGGGCCAGCCGCACCACCGCATGCTGGGCCCGGGACAATACATGGCGCTCGGCCTCCGCCTTCGTCTGCCCATAAACATTGATGGGGCACACCGGCGCATCCTCGGCGTAAGGCCCGCTGCGGCCATCGAAAACCTGCTCGCTGGAGATGAAGATCAGCCGTCCCTCGTCCAGCAAATCCACCAGCATCGCCGTCACCCCCACGTTCACGGCCCATGCCCGATCGGGTTGAGCCTCGCAATCCCAGGGACGGCTCAGCGCCGCAGCATGAATGATCAAATCAGGCCGGTCGTGCCGGAAGGCCTCCCCCAGCGCTCGATAATCCGTGAGTTCCAACTCCTCATGTGTCAGGCCCCGCACCTGCCAGTCCGGCGACGGCGGGCCAAAGGCCATGAGGGCTTGCCCCACCAAGCCTCCCGCGCCCGTCACCCACACCTTCATCCGTGCCCCTCCAGGAACCGCTGCGTCAGCGGCCCGTAACTGTCTATGCGACGATCTCGCAAAAAAGGCCACGCCGTGCGGACCTCGTCCAACCTCCCCAAATCCACCGTCACCACCAAATTTTCGGGCTTGTCCACCGCCGCCCGCGCCAGCACTGCGCCGTCCGGCCCCGCCACAAAACTTTGCCCCCAAAACTCCAGACCATCCCCCCCGGCCGGCCGCTCATGTCCCACCCGGTTGACCGCAGCCACGTAACAGCCATTGGCTATCGCATGCGCCCGCTGGATGGTCTCCCAGGCCTCATGCTGCCGCTGCCCCACCGCCGCCTTCTCCGCCGGATGCCAGCCGATGGCCGTGGGATAAAATAAAATTTCAGCCCCTTGCAGCGCCGTCAATCGCGCCGCTTCGGGATACCATTGATCCCAGCATATCAGCACCCCGATCTTCCCATACCGGGTGGCCCAGGCCCGATACCCCAGATCCCCGGGCGTGAAATAGTATTTCTCGTAATACAACGGATCATCGGGGATGTGCATCTTGCGGTAGCGCCCCAGCAGCGTGCCGTCGGCATCCACCACAATCGCGGTGTTGTGATACAAACCCGGTGCCCGGCGCTCAAACAACGAGGCCACCACCACCACCCGCAACTGCCGCGCCAGCTTCTGCCACGCCGCCGTGCTGGGCCCGGGGATCGGCTCGGCCAGCGCAAAATGCCGCGCATCCTCGCTCTGACAAAAATACGGCGAGCGATAAAGCTCCTGCGTGCAGAGGATTTGCGCCCCATCCCGCGCCGCGCGCCGGGCCGCCGCCAGCGTGACCGACGTGTTCTCCCCCGGATCCGGCGAACTCGCCGTCTGGATCAAACCCAAAGTGACACGAGGGGAGGAAAAAGTTTTTTTCATGTGCAGAAAAAACCGGGGCCCCACGGCGGCTTCACAACCGCGTGGGGAATTTGTCCGAGCGATCCACCACCATTGTCACCGCCGTGTCGCTCACCGGCGTGGGCGGCGCCTGCCCAAACAGCTCGCGAATAAACCGGCCAATCGTCTCATTGGTGGGGCCGTAGCCGGTATGGTAGATGAAATGCTCCAAATCATACAACAGCTCGTCAGCCGTGGGATAACGCTGCGCCAAATCACGGGCCAGGGCGCGATGCAGAATCTCGTTCAGCCGGTCATTGATGCGTGGATCCAGTTTGCGGAAATCCGGAATGGGCATGTTCAACACCTTCTGGCGCGAAGCCTCGGGATTCTCCCCCTTGAAAATGTTGTACCCCAACAGCAACTGCGCCAGCACGATCCCCGCCGAGAAAATATCTGACCGCTTGTCGGTGATCTTGAAATCCGCCTGCTCCGGACTCATATAGTCGGCCTTGCCTGCAATCACCTCCCCTTCGTTGTCGGTCAGAAACCCCCGCGCCTTGGCTATGCCAAAATCGCTCAGCTTCACATCCCCCTCAAAGGCAATCATGATGTTCTTGAAGCTCACGTCCCGGTGCACAATTCCCAGGGGACGCCCGTCCTTGTCGGTCTTGGCGTGCGCGTAAGCCAGACCACGCGCCACCCGGCTCACAATGAACACCGCCAGCTCCACCGGCAGCACCCGGTTCTTTTCCTGCAACTGCTGCACGAACTGCTCCAGATTCACCCCCCGGATCAGCTCCATCGCGATGAAATATATCCCCCGCGCCTCCCCCAAATGATACGTCTGAACAATGTTGGTATGAATCAAATCCGCCACCAGCTTGGCCTCCCCGATGAAATTCTCAATGAACAGCTTCTGACTGGCATAATGCTGTCGGATGACCTTGATGGCGATGCGCTTGACAAATCCGCGGGCCCCATGCTGCTCGGCCTCATAAACGATCCCCATCCCGCCCTCAAAAATTTTGCGGACGATGTCGTAGCGAAATTCGCTTTGAATCGTAAACAACGCCGACATGCGTCCTAAAGATGTTGGCATCTCCCCCGTCAAGTCAAGTCCATTGCACAACCAAAAGCCCTGCCTGTCGGCTCCAAGGCACAAGCCACCCCCGGCGCCAACACTGCCCACCCGCTTGGGGCACGCACGCGGCCCGCGTGCCGCCTCCGGCCCCCGCCGAAGCCAAAGCTATGCTCCAATGATTAACAAATTGGCATGATGCTCCCCATTTTGCACCTATGCCAGCGACTCTCCCGCTTTGCATTTTTCATTTTGCACTTTGCACTTTGCATTTCCCCCTTTGCAACCTTGGCGCCATAGATGAACCCCAGCAAAGCTTACTGCCCCGCGCAGGCCCCGCCTCTTACAACCAAACCATCCCATAAAGAATTTGAAGGAGAAGACGCCACCTTTTTCCCCCCTCGCCTCCGCCCCCTCCGGCTTTGCATTTTTCATTTTGCACTTTGCACTTTGCATTTACCCCTCTGCATTTTGCATTTCCCCATCCCCCTAAATGGCCTTGAACGAAAAGAGGTTTTGGTGGATATTGGCTTCGGGTCAGCCGAAAGCAAATGCAAGCGTGGGGAACCATCGGCACGTATGAGGCCAGGGAGGAGGCAAATCTCATCCCGCAGGATTCCTCTCCTCTGAACGACGCATACAACATGGGCGGGTCGCTGGCGACGGTGATTCATAACGGCCCGAATGCAGGGGTGTATTTTCCGGTTTATGATGGGAATGGGAACGTGATGGGGTATGTGCGGGGGGCTGTCTCTTATACACATCT